>NZ_NEIO01000017.1:0-115904 GCF_002113575.1 Pseudomonas sp. B8(2017)
GGTCTTGATCTCGCGCATAGTCCATTTACGATGGCGACGCTTACTCACCTTTTCGCCCTTACGGCGAGTCACTTTTTGTCAAACGCGACAAAAAGTAACCAAAAAACGCTGCGCTCCCATCATCCGGCCCCTCCGCTACGCTACGGGGTTCCCTCGCGCCGGTCTTGCTCCCGGGAGTACGCGCTGCAGGCCCCATCCATGGGGCCTCAGCGCTTGACGGGCATCCATGCCCGTCACCTCCCTCCGCAAGACCTCTGCTCGGCCTCCTGAAGTCGCGAAGATCAAGATCAAGATCAAGATCAAGATCAAGATCAAGATCAAGATCAAGATCAAGATCAAGATCAAGATCAAGATCAAGATCAAGAGCAAGAGCAAGAGCAAGAGCAAGAGCAAGAGCAAGAGCAAGATCAAGATCAGGAGCAGGAGCAGGAGCAGGGCGCGTCTTCACAGGCGGTGCTTGGACCACGTCGCGCGATGCGCGACAATAGCGATCATTTGCGGAGTCCCCCATGACCGATTTCACCCCCGACGCCATCCTCGACGCCACCGGCCTGAACTGCCCGGAACCGGTGATGATGCTGCACCAGCACGTGCGCAACCTGGCCGCTGGCGGCCTGCTCAAGGTCATCGCCACCGACCCCTCGACCCGCCGCGACATCCCCAAGTTCTGCAACTTCCTCGGCCACGAACTGCTGCAGCAGCAGGAAGACGCCGGTACCTTCCTGTACTGGATCCGCAAGAAAGCCGACTGAGCCGCTCTGGAACACGCCCGGCGTTGCGCCTACACTGCGTTCCCCAGACAGGAGAGCGCCATGCTGATAGTTGCCGACGAGAACATCCCGCTGCTCGATGCCTTCTTCCAGGGTTTCGGCGAAATCCGTCGTTACCCGGGCCGAAGCCTCGATGCCGCCAGCGTAAAGGACGCCGACATCCTGCTGGTGCGCTCGGTGACCAAGGTCGACCGCCAGTTGCTCGAAGGCAGCCGCGTGCGCTTTGTCGGCACCTGCACCATCGGCACCGACCACCTCGACCTGAACTACTTTGCCGAGGCCGGCATTCACTGGAGCAGCGCACCGGGCTGCAATGCCCGCGGCGTGGTCGATTACGTGCTGGGCAGCCTGCTGACCCTGGCAGAACTGGATGGCGTGGCACTGCCCGAGCGCGTGTATGGCGTGGTAGGCGCGGGTGAGGTGGGTGGCCGCCTGGTGCGGGTGCTGCACGGCCTGGGCTGGAAGGTACTGGTATGCGACCCGCTGCGCCAGGCCGCCGAGGGCGGTGACTACGTCAGCCTCGAAACCATCCTGCAACAGTGCGATGTGATCAGCCTGCACACCCCCTTGCAGCGTGGCGGCGAGCACCCGACCTGGCACCTGCTGGGCCAGGCGCAGCTGGCGCAGTTGCGCCCCGGTGCCTGGCTGGTCAACGCCAGCCGTGGCCCTGTAGTGGACAACGCCGCCCTGCGCGAACTGCTGCTGGACCGCGAAGACCTGCATGCGGTGCTGGATGTGTGGGAGGGGGAGCCGCAGGTCGACCTGCAACTGGCCGACCTGTGCACATTGGCTTCGCCGCACATTGCCGGCTACAGCCTCGACGGCCGCCAGCGTGGTACGGCGCAGATCTACCAGGCGCTGTGCCGCTTCCTCGGTGTGGATGAACAGGTGCAACTGGCCGACCTGCTGCCCCGGCCGCCGCTGGCGCAGATCGAGCTGGATGCCAGCACCGACCCGGCCTGGGCCTTGGCCACCCTGTGCCGCGCGGTGTACGACCCACGCCGCGACGATGCCGATTTCCGCCGCAGCCTCAGCGACGACCCGCAGCAGCAGCGTGCAGCGTTCGACCAGTTGCGCAAGCAGTACCCGCCACGGCGCGAGATCGAGGGGCTGGCGGTGCGCTTGCGCGGGGAGTCGCCGCAGTTGGCGCAGCTGGTCAGTGCCTTGGGTGGGGTGTTGGTCTGACAGCCTTTTGAAAGCTGTGCCGGCCTCTTCGCGGGCTTGCCCGCTCCTACAGGGACCACACAGGCCCTGAGGTCAATGGGGGACCTGTGGGAGCGGGCAAGCCCGCGAAGAAGGTTGAGCTGATCTGTCAGGATTATCCAAGGCAAATAAAAACCCGGCGCAAGCGCCGGGTTGCAAGAATTCGCCGATCAACCTTTGCGTACGCGCTCTACCCGGCTTTCTTCCAGGGCCTTGCAGGCCTGCTGGATCATCTGCTCGGTGATCGGTACTTCGCGCCCCTGGGCATCGATGATCGAACCGCACACCTGCGGCTGAGGGGTAGTTCGGGGCTTCTGGTTGTCGCTGCCATGCTGCAAGCTCATGTATTGTCTCCTCATCAGGTTCAAGCGCAGGTTAACCCTGTGCCGTGACTGGCCTGTGACAGTACCTGCAGGGTCACGGCAGGCACAGTCGAACAGAAACGGCGGTAAAGCTCCATAGCCTGGTTAGACCGATAGGCTATAGCAACCCTGCAAGGGTTCCACAGGCGTGGATGAGTGGTAGGCTGCGGTTTCCCCGCCAATGTGGTCAGCGCCATGCCCGAATCGGTTTCCCCGCGTCAACGCCGCGCCTTGCGCCTGGGTTGGCAGTTTGTCCGTCCGTACCGTCGCCAGGTGCTGCTGGCCTTGCTGGCCCTGGTAGTCACCGCCGCCATCACCCTGTCCATGGGCCAGGGCATCCGCCTGCTGGTGGACCAGGGCTTCATGACCCGCTCCGCGCATCAGCTCAACCAGACCATCGGCCTGTTCCTGCTGCTGGTGGTGGCCCTGGCGGTGGGTACCTTCAGCCGCTTCTACCTGGTGTCGTGGATCGGCGAGCGCTGCGTGGCCGATATCCGTCGGGCCGTGTTCGACCACCTGATCGGCCTGCATCCCGGGTTTTTCGAAGACAACCGCAGCTCCGAGATCCAGTCGCGGCTGACCGCCGACACCACCTTGCTGCAATCGGTAATCGGCTCTTCGCTGTCGATGTTCCTGCGCAACGCGCTGATGGTCATCGGTGGCGTGGTGTTGCTGTTCATCACCAACCCCAAGCTCACCAGTATCGTGGTGGTGGCCCTGCCGCTGGTGCTGGCGCCGATCCTGCTGTTCGGCCGCCGGGTACGCAGCCTGTCGCGGCAGAGCCAGGACCGGGTGGCCGATGTGGGCAGCTATGTGGCCGAGACCCTCGGGCAGATCAAGACCGTGCAGGCCTACAACCACCAGGCACATGACCGCGAGCTGTTCGCCGGCACAGTCGAAGCGGCGTTTGCCGTGGCCCGGCAGCGGATTGCCCAGCGCGCCTGGCTTATCACCCTGGTGATCGTGCTGGTTCTGGGAGCAGTGGGGGTGATGTTGTGGGTTGGCGGCATGGACGTGATCGCCGGGCGTATTTCCGCGGGCGAACTGGCCGCCTTCGTGTTCTACAGCCTGATCGTAGGCAGCGCCTTCGGCACCCTCAGCGAGGTGATCGGCGAGTTGCAGCGGGCGGCGGGCGCCGCCGAGCGCATTGCCGAACTGTTGGCGGCGCGCAGTGCGATCCTGCCGCCCGCCATGGCGCAGGTGCTGCCACAGCAGCGGGTCAGTGGGCATATCGAACTGCAGCAGTTGGTGTTCGCCTACCCATCACGGCCCTCGGTGGCGGCTGTCGATGGCCTGAGCCTGACCATCGAGCCGGGGCAGACCGTGGCGCTGGTGGGCCCGTCGGGGGCGGGCAAGTCGACCTTGTTCGATTTGTTGCTGCGCTTCTACGACCCCCAGCAGGGGCGCATCCTGCTCGATGGCCGGGCGATCACCGAACTCGACCCCGATCACCTGCGCCAGCAGTTCGCCCTGGTGGCACAGAACCCCTCGCTGTTTCGCGGCACGGTCGAGGCCAACATCCGCTATGGCCGGCCCGAGGCGACCCTGGCCGAGGTCGAGGCAGCCGCCCGGGGTGCCCATGCCGACGCATTCATCCGGCAATTGCCGCAGGGCTACCAGACACCGCTGGGCGAGGGCGGCATCGGCCTGTCCGGCGGGCAGCGGCAGCGCCTGGCCATCGCCCGTGCGCTGCTGGTCGATGCGCCGATCCTGTTGCTGGACGAAGCCACCAGCGCACTCGACGCGCAAAGCGAACACCTGATCCAGCAGGCGCTGCCCAGCCTGATGGCCGGGCGCACCACCCTGGTGATCGCCCATCGCCTGGCTACTGTCCAGCATGCCGACCGTATCGCGGTCATCGACAAGGGCAGGCTGGTGGCGGTGGGGACGCATCGCCAGCTGATCGAAGAGAGCCCGCTGTATGCCCGGCTGGCGGCCTTGCAGTTCACCACGGGGTAGCTTGTAGTGGCGTTGTAACATTTCTGTAGTATTTGCCTGAGAGTATCTAGCTCAACTGTTGCGTAAGTGCTCGACCTGGCTGCCATTGCTTGATGGCAGCCTTTTTTTGGCCTGCCAGTAACCGGGCTGCGTTGCACCCCATTGCCAACTTGCGCGGCCCCCGGTCTTCCTCCTGCTTTCCGAGATCCAAGATGTTGCGTAAATCCCTCAGAGTGCAAATTCTCTCCCTGCTCGGCGGCAGTCTGGTGGCGATGTTGCTGATCGCCCTGGTGTGCTTCCAGTTCCTCTCGTCCAGCGTGCGCGGCTACGCCGAGCTGGTCGACGGGCCGCTGCGGGCCTCGCAGTTGATCGACGAAGCCAACCTGCAGTTCAAGATCCAGGTGCAGGAATGGAAGAATGTGCTGTTGCGCGGGCGCCAGCCGGCTGACATGGACAAGTACTGGCAGCAGTTCCAGGCTCGCGAGCAGCAGGTGCAGCAACTGCTCGGGCAATTGATCGACAGCAGCGACGCGAGGCTCAAGGCGCCGCTGCAGCAACTGCGTGACAGCCACCGGCAGCTGGGCCAGGCCTATGCGCAGGGGCGCCAGGCATTCCTGGCGGCGGGCGGCGACCCGGTGGCCGGCGACCAGGCGGTCAAGGGCGTGGACCGCGCTGTCAGCGAGCAGATGAGCGAACTGGTCGAGCAACTGCGTGCCGAAGCCCGTCAGCACGCCGCCAGCCTGAGTGCCGGCGCCGAGCGCACGGTATGGCTGGGCCTGCTGGTGATGCTGGCCTCGGCCGTGCTGGTGGGGCTGCTCAGTCTGTGGCTGGTCAACCGCAGCCTGATCGAGCCGATCCGCCAGTTGATCGACTATGTCGCGCAGCTTAGCCAGGGCCGCTTTGCCGCCCGGGTAGACAGCCGCCGCGAGGACGAACTGGGTCGCCTGGCGCGGGCCGCCAACACCCTGCGCGATTTCCTCGCCGACACGGTCGGCCGGCTGCAGGACAACGCCCAGGAGCTGGAAGGCGCCAGCGGCCAGCTGCGCAGCATCGCCGGCGACATGGCCCGTGGTACCAACGACCAGTTCCAGCGCACCGACCAGGTGGCCACGGCCATGCACGAGATGTCCGCCACCGCCCAGGAAGTCGCGCGCCATGCCGCCGAGGCCGCCCGCGCGGCGGACGACGCCGACCACAGTGCCCAGGCGGGCGAGCAGGTGATGCAGCAGACCATCGACATCATCGGCGCGGTCAACCGCGAAATTGCCGACACGGCGGCGGTGATTCGCGATCTGGAGCATGACAGCACGCGCATTGGCAAAGTGCTCGAAGTGATCCGTGGCATTGCCGAGCAGACCAACCTGCTGGCGCTCAACGCGGCCATCGAAGCGGCCCGTGCCGGCGAGGCCGGGCGAGGTTTTGCGGTCGTCGCCGATGAAGTGCGCAGCCTGGCCCAGCGCACGGCGGCGTCGATTGCCGAGATCCACCAGATCATCGAAGCGGTGCAGTCTGGGGCGGTGGAGGCGGTCAAGGCCATCGAAAGCGGCCAGCAGCGCAGCGGGGAGGGTGCCGAGCAGGTGCAGCAGGCCGGGCAGATGCTGCAGCGCATCACCCTGGCAGTGGAAGCGATCCGCGACATGAACCGGCAGATCGCCACGGCGGCCGAAGAGCAGACCAGCGTGGCCGAGGACATCTCGTGCAACCTGATCGAAATCACCCGCATCGCCACGGCCAACCAGCAGGCGGTGCAGCATACCGAACAGGCGGGGCAGCGCCTGCATGGGTTGTCGGGGCAGCTGGGTGAAGTCACCTCCCGCCTGAGCGCCTGATCTTTCAAGGGGGCCGCTGCGCGGCCCATCGCCGGCAAGCCAGCTCCCACAGGGGGCGGTGCAGGCCTGCTCTTTGTGGGAGCTGGCTTGCCGGCGATGGGGCGCGTAGCGACCCCTAGGGGGAAACCCGCCATCTGACAAGGGCAAGCTGTTCCCCATTGGCGGATTGTCGCCATCTACCCCATCGCCCGCCCCCTGTATTCACTGCTCCAGACCCAGTTGGCACGTTCCCTGCTCAAGGCGGCGCGCGTGTACACAACAACTGGATAACATCAATGAAGAAATTCCTGCTGACGTTCCTCTGCCTGGGCGTCATCGGCTGCTCCAAACCCGCGGAGCCGGAAAAGACCGTCGATGTGCTGCTGATTGGCGGTGGCATCATGAGTGCCAGCCTGGGCACCTACCTCACCGAGCTGGAGCCTTCCTGGAAGGTCGACGTCTACGAACGCCTGGACCAGGTGGCCGAAGAAAGCTCCAACGCCTGGAACAACGCCGGTACCGGTCACTCCGCGTTCTGCGAGCTGAACTACACCAGCGTCGGCAAGGACGGCAGCATCGACATCAGCAAGGCCGTTGGGGTCAACGAGCAGTTCGAGGTGTCCAAGCAGTTCTGGGCCTACCAGGTCGAGCAGGGCGTGCTCAGCAACCCGAAGTCGTTCATCAACAACGTGCCGCACATGAGCTTTGTCTGGGGTGACGACAACGTCGCCTTCCTGCACAAGCGCGTCGACGCCCTGCAGCACAGCTCGCTGTTCCGCGGCATGGAAATCTCCGAAGACCACGAGCAGATCCGCAAGTGGGCACCGCTGGTGATGGAAGGCCGTGACCCGGAGCAGAAAATCGCCGCCACGCGCATGGCCATCGGCACCGACGTGAACTTTGGCGAAATCACCCGCCAGTTGTTCGCGGCGATGACCCGCAACCCCAATGTGTCGTTGAACCTGCGTCATGAAGTGCGCGACATCGTGCGCAACGACGACGGCACCTGGCATGTGCGGGTGGCTGACCTTGCCAACGGCGGCGAGGAAAAGGCCGTCAACGCCCGCTTCGTGTTCATCGGTGCTGGTGGTGGCGCGCTGAAGCTGCTGCAGAAGTCGGGCATCCCTGAAGCCGAAGGCTATGCCGGCTTCCCGGTCGGTGGCCAGTTCCTGATGACCGACAACCCCGACCTGGTCGCCCGCCACCAGGCCAAGCTGTACGGCAAGGCCTCGGTCGGCGCGCCGCCGATGTCGGTACCGCACCTGGACACGCGGATGATCGATGGCAAGCAGGTGCTGCTGTTCGGCCCGTTCGCCACCTTCTCCACCAAGTACCTCAAGCACGGCTCGCTGCTGGACATGTTCGCCTCGCTGAACAGCCACAACGTGCTGCCGATGGTCAAAGCCGGTATCGACAACATCGACCTCAGCACCTACCTGATGGGGCAGTTGATGCTCAGTTTCGATGACCGCATGAACGCGCTGCGCGAGTACTTCCCCAACGCCAAGAACGAAGACTGGAAGCTGCTGCAGGCCGGCCAGCGGGTGCAGGTGATCAAGAAGGACCCGGTACTGGGCGGTGTGCTGCAGTTCGGTACTGAAGTGGTGGCGGCCCAGGACGGCAGCATCGCTGCATTGCTGGGGGCATCGCCGGGTGCCTCGACCGCGGCGCCGATCATGCTGACCGTGCTGGAAAAGACCTTCAAGGACCGTATCCAGTCGCCAGCCTGGCAGGCCAGGCTCAAGGAAATCGTGCCAAGCTATGGACAGAAGCTGAACAACAACCTGGCGCTGACCAACCAGACCCGGGCCTGGAGCAGTGAGCGCCTGCAGTTGCTGTATGTGCCGGTGGAGGCTGAGGTGTCGCACTGACACATGTGGGAGCGGCCTTGTGTCGCGAAAGGGTCGCAACGCGGCCCCAGGATTTCAGCCAGGCTGCACAAGTTGCTGGGGGCTGCCTTGCAGCCCTTTCGCGACACAAGGCCGCTCCCACAAGGGGGGCGCGCGCTGGGGCAGGGCACTTTTCAAGGCACAACAAAAAGCCCGCACTAGGCGGGCTTTTTGACGAGGATTTGGTCGGAGAGACAGGATTCGAACCTGCGGCCTTCTCGTCCCGAACGAGACGCGCTACCTGGCTGCGCTACACTCCGATGAAGGAAATCCTACTGCATACTTTTTTTGCACGCAAGCCCTTGTTGTTAAAAGGGCCTTTGCAAAAAACAGGCTGCGATCAGAGCTCTTTGACGGTGCGGATCTGGTCCTTGTTCAGGCGTGTGCGCTTGCCGTCCAGCTGCTCGAATTCGTAGAAACCGGAGTCTTCATCGAACTTCGGTGTGTCGGTGGCCTGGATTTCGCGACCGTCGTTCAGGGTAATGACGGTTGGCGATGCGCAGCCAGCGAGGGCGCCCAGGCCCAAGGCGAGCAGGAAGGCGGGTAGGGTCCGTTGAATCATCGTGTTTCTCCAGTGCGATGGTGCTAGATGACATTAAGACGCAGGGCGTCCACGCAAGTTCCGTCTACAGTGCAGCATAGCGGCAAACCCGGGGCATTGATCGAGGGCAAGGGCCACGGGCGTCACGCTGTGATGGGCGCGTGCTGTGTTATAACTGCGGCCATCCCATCTTCTTGTGACGGACGCCCATGAAAGCCAAGGCAGATACCCCCTTCGTGCCGCTGAACATCGCCGTGCTCACGGTCAGCGACACCCGTACTTTCGACACCGATACCTCCGGCCAGCTGTTCGTCGACCGGCTGAGCGCGGCTGGCCATCGCCTGGCCGAGCGCGTGCTGCTGAAAGATGACTTGTACAAGATTCGCGCCCAGGTCGCCACCTGGATTGCCGATGACAGCGTGCAGGTAGTGCTGATCACCGGCGGCACCGGCTTCACCGGCCGCGACAGCACGCCCGAGGCCGTGGCCTGCCTGCTGGACAAGCAGGTAGAAGGCTTTGGTGAGCTGTTCCGGCAGATTTCCGTGGCCGACATCGGCACCTCCACCGTCCAGTCGCGCGCCCTGGCCGGGCTGGCCAACGGTACCCTGGTGTGCTGCCTGCCGGGTTCGACCAACGCGGTGCGCACCGGTTGGGACGGTATCCTCGCCGAGCAGCTGGATGCCCGCCATCGCCCGTGCAACTTCGTGCCGCACCTGAAGCAGGCAGCGGCCTGCGACAGCCGTGGCTGAGGTCCGCCAGGCCCGGCCGCTGATGCCGGTAGAACAGGCCCTGGAGCAGCTGCTGGCTTTGGCCGAAGCGGCACCGATCCGCGACACCGAGAACCTGCCGCTGGCCGAGGCCGAGGGCCGTGTGCTGGCCACCGACCTGGTGGCCTCGCTCGACCTGCCGCCTTGGCCGAACAGTGCCATGGACGGTTACGCCCTGCGCATGGCCGACTGGCAGGGCGAACCACTGCCGGTCAGCCAGCGGATTTTCGCCGGCCATGCGCCGCAGCCGCTGCAACCGGGCACCTGCGCGCGCATCTTCACCGGGGCACCGCTGCCCGAAGGTGCCGACTGCGTCGAGATGCAGGAAAACACCGAAGTGGCGGAGGATGGCCGGGTACGCTTTCTCGAAGCGTTGAAGACCGGGCAGAACATTCGTCCCCAGGGCCAGGAAACCCGCAAGGGCGAACAGGTGATGAGCGCCGGCACCCGGCTGGGGCCGATCGAGCTGGGCCTGGCCGCGACCCTGGGCCATGGCCGGCTGGACGTGGTGCGCAAGGTGCGGGTGGCGGTGTTGTCCACCGGTGACGAACTGGTCGAACCCGGCCTGCCGCTGGGGCCGGGGCAGATCTACAACAGTAATCGCCGGCTGCTAGTCAGCTGGCTGCAGAGGCTGGGCTGCGACGTGGTCGATGCGGGCATCCTGCCGGATGACCTGGCGCGCACCCGTAGCTGCCTGGCCGAGCTGGGCGATGTCGACCTGATCCTGTCCACCGGCGGTGTCTCGGTGGGGGAGGCCGACTACCTCGGCGCCGCCCTGCGCGAAGCCGGCGAGCTGGCCTTGTGGAAGCTGGCGATCAAACCGGGCAAGCCGCTGACCTTCGGCCACTTCCAGGGTGTGCCGGTAATCGGCCTGCCGGGTAACCCGGCCTCGACCTTGGTCACCTTCGGCCTGCTGACCCGGCCCTACCTGTTGCGGCGTCAGGGCGTGGCCGATGTCACGCCGTTGCGCTTCGACATGCCGGCCGGCTTTGACTGGCCCAAGCCTGGCACGCGCCGCGAGTACCTGCGCGCCCGCATCGAACAGGGCCAGGTGCGCATCTACAAGAACCAGAGCTCTGGCGTGTTGCGCAGTGCGGCCTGGGCCGAAGGGTTGGTGGAGGTGCGCGAAGGCAGTACGCCGAAGCAGGGTGACAGCGTGCCGTTCATCCCCTTCAGCGAACTACTTGGCTGAGCGGCCCCGTCAGGCACTGGCCAGCGGCGTGGCCTCGGCCGGTGCCGCCAGTGCCAGGCGCATGTGCACGTTCTCCAGTTGCTGGGCGGCCACGCTCCAGTCGTGGCGCTGGCGGGCGAACTGGCGCCCGGCGTCGCTCAACTGGCTCATGCGCCAGGGCTGGTTGAGCAACTGGGTGATCAGCAGGGCCAGCTGGTCGCCATCCTCACTGCCCAGGTAGTGCTCACCATTGTTCGCGGCCAGGCCTGAAACACCTTTGCCGGTGGTGATCACCGGCAAGCCAGCGGCCATCGCTTCGAGGATTTTCACCTTGGAGCCACCGGCATAGCGCAGCGGTGCGAAGAACAATGCCGAACGCCGTTGCAGTTCACGCAGGTCGGGGCGGTAGCCGAACCATTCGATGCGCGGGTCGTTCCAGTGCAGTTTCCAGCTGGCCGGCATGGCATGCCCGGCAATCGCCAGGCGCACCGCCGGGTTGCTCATCCAGACCTGCGGCATGATGTCTTCCAGCGCCCATTCGATGGCCTCCAGGTTGGCGCCATACTCGAAGTTGCCAACGAACAGCAGGCGCTGGCTGTGCAGCGCGGGTTGCACGTGCTGGTAGAAATCACAGTCCACGCCATTGACCACCACGTTCACCGGGCGCCCGCTGATCTGCGCGATCAATTCGGCATCGTGGGCGCTGACTGCCACCAGTTCGGTGGGTTGGCGCAATACCCGCTGTTCCCAGCGTCGATAGCGCCAGCGATCGAAGGCGTTGAGCGGGCGCAGCCATAGCGGCAGGCGATCGTGGCTGGCGCCACCCATCACCGACTCCAGGGTGTGCTCGCTGAGCATGTACGGCAGCCCGCGTGCCTGCAGGGCCTTTTCGAAGGGCTGGAAACTGTAGCTGTGTTCGATCTGGATCACGTCCCAGGGCTCGTCCAGCAATTGCTCGAAGCGGTGCCGCAGGCAAGGGGCCAGGCCATTGATGATTGCCCGCATGGGGTAGGCGATGATCGGTGAGGCCAGCAGGTTGAGTGGGCTGTGCAGGGGCCGACGGGGCAGCACGATCAGGCGCTCGAGCAGCGGTTCCAGGGCTTCGCGGGCGGCATCGCCGAGCGGGATCTTCGATTGCACCAGCAGGGTAATCCGGTGGCCCCGCTGTGCCAGTGCGCGTATCAGGTGGTATTGCCGGGTCTTGCTGCCGCTGGTGGTTGGCCAGGGCAGGTACGGCAGTGTCCAGAGAATGCGCATGACCCGGAATCCTCGCTAAAGGTTGCGGATAGCAAGACGCGCCCGTGGGCAGCAATGGTAGAACCACTGCCGGGGGCGCGTCCGTGGCAATAAAGTGTATTTGCTGAGCATAGTCGTGCATTGCCAGGCGTGTGGGAATTGACCGGCCTACGCAATTAAATACTGGGAGCGGCCTAATGCCAGTCAGTTAAGGTTTCTACAGGCTTTACTGGGGCTGCTTTGCAGCCCATCGCCGGCAAGCCAGCTCCCACCCCGACCGCATAGACCTCAAGCATTGTGCAGTACCTGTGGGAGCTGGCTTGCCGGCGATGGGCCGCAAAGCGGCCCCGAATTGCTTAACTGACAGGCATTGGGGAGCAGCCTGCTATTTTTTCGGGCGCATGCAACGATCCGCGACTGCAAAGGGTCGAGATCTGGGTTGATCACTTCACGGAGGCGCGCACATGCAAGGGCGCAAGGCAATGCTGATCCTGCACGGCAAGCAGGCCATGAACGAAGACGTGCGCAGCGCCGTGCATGGCCTGCGCGACAGCGGCTGGGTACTGGATGTGCGGGTCACCTGGGAGGCCGGCGACGCGCAGCGCCTGGTCACCGAGGCGCTGGCCGCCGGCTACGGCCATATCGTCGCCGGAGGCGGCGATGGCACGCTGCGTGATGTCGCCGAGGCCATGGGGCAGGCAGGTACCGAGGCCACCCTGGCGTTGTTGCCGCTGGGCACGGCCAATGATTTTGCCAAGGCCGCCGGCATACCCCTGGAGCCTGCCACCGCCCTGGCATTGCTGAACATACCCGCACGGCCAATAGACCTGGGCCAGGCCGGCGACCAGTTGTTCCTCAACATGGCCACGGGCGGTTTTGGCAGCCAGGTCACGGCCAACACCTCCGAAGACCTGAAGAAAGTGCTGGGCGCGGCCGCCTACCTGTTCACCGGCTTGTCGCGCTTCAGCGAACTGCAGGCAGCCTCGGTGGAGCTGCAAGGGCCGGGTTTCGACTGGCAGGGTGACCTGCTGGCGCTGGGGATCGGCAATGGCCGCCAGGCCGGGGGTGGGCAAGTGCTGTGCCCCGAGGCCCTGGTGGACGACGGCTTGCTCGACATCGCCATCCTGCCGGCACCACAGGAGATGGTCGGGGCGCTGCGTGAGCTGTTGGCTGGCAACGGGTTGTTAGTCAGGGCCAGGTTGCCCTGGGTCGAGATCAAGTGCTCGCAGGGCCTGGACATCAACCTCGATGGCGAGCCGGTGCAGGCCGACAAGTTGCGCTTCCAGGCCAGGCCCGCTGCACTGCGCCTGCATCTGCCGGAGGGGTCGCCGTTGCTCAGTCGTCCAGGCTAATGATTTTCTCGCGCACGGCGAACAGCACCAGGCCGGCCACGTCATGAATCTGCAGGCGTTTCATGATTTGCGAGCGGTGGGTTTCCACGGTCTTGATCGACAGGCCCAGGCCGGTGGCGATTTCCCGTGTGGACTTGCCACGCACGATCAGGCGCAGGATTTCCAGCTGTCGCGCCGTGAGGTTATGCCGCTCGCCCGCGGGTTGCTTGCCCTGCCTGGCGTGCTGCAGCGCCTGGTTGATGACCGTATGGGCGATGGCTGGGCTGAGGTAGCGCTCGCCGTTGCGCACCGCGGCCAGGGCCTGTTCCAGTTCGGTGGCGCTTGTGTCCTTGAGCAGGTAGCCGTGGGCGCCGCTTTCCAGGGCCCGCATGATCAGGTCCGGGTCGGTGTGCATCGACAGGATCAGCACCTTGCAGGTGTTGCCGCTGGCGCGCAGTTGGGTGAGGGCGTCCAGGCCGCTGGTCGAGCGCATGGAGATGTCCAGCAAGACGATGTCCGGCGCCAGCGTGCGCACCTGTTCGAGCAACTGGCTGCCGTCGTCGGCTTCACCGATCACGTCATAGCCGGGGATGTCGCAGACCAGTGCGCGCACCCCGGCGCGGATCAGCGAGTGGTCGTCTACCAGCAGCAGTCTACAGGTCATGGGTTGCAGTACTCCTGGCGCGTTCCTGGGTGCGCGGTGGCCATGGGAACATTGCCTCGATGCGCGTGCCCAGGCCGAGCTGGCTGGTGATGTCCAGGCTGCCCTGCAACGCGGTTACCCGCTCCTGCATGCCGGCCAAGCCCCGCTGGCCTGCTTCGGCCGGTTGCCTGGCTGGCACGAAGCCGCGGCCATCGTCGTGGATCGATAACGCCAACCCCTCGGGGGTGCGCTGCAGGCGGACGACCAGGTTGCGTGCCTGGGCGTGGCGCAGCATGTTGGTCACGGCTTCCTGGGTAATGCGGAACACCGCCATGGCCACGGCCTCGTCGATGCCGCCCAGGCGCTGGTTGCACGCCAGGCTCCAGTGCACGCCGCTGTTGCCCAGGGTGCGCACCAAGTGTGCGCGCAGGCTGGCCTCCAGGCCCAGGCTGGCCAGCTGCCGCGGGTTGAGAAGGGCGGAGACATCGCGCACGTTGCCCAGGGTGTCATCCAGCGTGCTGCGCAGGGCGTCGCAGTGGCCTTGCAGGTCATCGGGCATGCGCTTCTGCAGCCACTGCAGCTGCAGCTTGGCGGCGGTGAGCAGCTGGCCGATGTCATCGTGCAATTCCCGGCTCAGGTGCTGGCGCTCGTCTTCCTGGACCTTGAGCATGCGCTCGGCCAGTTCCGCCGGGCGCAGGTTGATCGACCTGGCGCCCAGGGCCAGGTGCACGGCAGCGCCCAGCGTGGCGGCCAGCTGCAGCAGCAGCAGGCTGGCCGGGATCGCCTGGTCGGTCAGGTACAGCGACAGGGTGGCGACCAGCGAGGCCACGCACAGCCCGACCGTCGCCCAGCGCAGCAGGGTAGTGCGGGAGCAGCACCGCAAAGAAGTCTTCAAGCGTGGAAACATAGGTAGGGAAGCCACTGAAGTATTGCTGATGGAGGCCTTGCACAATCCATGTCAGAGGCTTTGGAGCAGTACTTTATATTTTCTTTCGAACGCGTGATCTTGCGACCTTGCTGCAGGTCGCAAGCGTTTGTGGGGCCGCATATTACCACTTCGCAGTGCATTGGTCGCGATCGGGTAACGCTATGAAACGCCTGCGGGGCGGGCGCTGGAGGGTAGCAAAGTGCCACTTGGCTTGATCGCACAACAGGCACTTGCCATTGAACTTGCGCGCTGTTGATTCAACTTGGCCCCCGGCAACCTGGAAAACTTCGAGAACTTTCCAAGTTCGGCCTGGGTGGGCCTGAATAAACGTGCCCGGCTGCATTTCAAGCCAGTTCAATATGTGGCAGATGAGCGGCCGGAGTGCGTGCTGCCTGCCGTCTCGGTATGCGGGTGGATGCACACGCTGCCTTGCTCGTCGCAGGAGGTGCAGGGTTGTGCAAACGTTTGCTGCACGGCCTTGGCCAGTTCACCCAGCAGTACCAACTGCTCGCCGATGTCCAGGTTGAGCCGCCCGGTGCAAGGGTCGACCAGCTCCAGCTGCCAGGCCAGCAGGGTCAGGCAGGCCCCTACCGCGGGCAGGGCTTCGCGCTGCAGGCGACCGACCTGGCAGGCCGGTGCCAGCAACTGCTGCAGGGCGGTGGTGTAATGGGCGACTTCGCGCAGGCCCAGGTGTGTGGCCTGTCGAGCAAGGTTGTCGAGGGCGTTGTCCAGGCAATGGCAGGCATCCGGGTCGTTGTCGATCAGCTCCAGATGCTGCAGGCATTCCTGGGCCTGGGTCAGCAGTACCTGGGCATCCAGCAGGAACCCCTGCAGGGCGTTATCGAACGACAAGGCGCTGTCCATCATGATGCCCCCGCGCGTGGGGCAGGCGCAGGGGACGGGCACGCCAAAACGATAGCTAGCAAAAGCCTGACTCCATTCATGCAATGAGAATGGCGTCACATTAATGGCTAAAGGATATCGCGAACATCAGGTTGCACCCGATTGTGGCTAAGGGTTTCCCTGATAAGGGCCTCAGGTGGGGAACTTTTACCGTCCCGCTGAATCACCCGCGCTTCCCGCAGTAAAGCATGATGGTAAAGTGATATCAATTGCCTTCACGGCATTTTCCCGCAAGGGTCAAGGTGTGCGTGAAGCCGCCGATACAGGGTGGATGATTTCACTTTTTCCGACTCAAGCCTGGGGGCTTTCCAATGGCTGGCATTCTCGACACGGTAGACCAACGCACGCAACTGGTGGGTGAGAACCGCCTGGAAATCCTGATGTTTCGCCTGGCCGGCCGCCAGCTGTTCGCGATCAACGTGTTCAAGGTGCAGGAAGTGCTGCAACTGCCCAAGCTGACCCTGATGCCCCAGCGCCACGCTTTCGTCTGCGGTGTGGTCAACCTGCGCGGCCAGACCCTGCCGGTGATCGACCTGTCCCAGGCGATCGGCATGCGCCCGCTGCAACCGGGGCCGGACAGCACCATCATCGTCACCGAATACAACCGCTCGGTACAGGCCTTCCTGGTAGGCGGTGTCGACCGCATCGTCAACATGAACTGGGAAGCGATCATGCCGCCGCCATCCAGTGCCGGCCGCCAGCATTACCTGACCGCCATCACCAAGGTCGATGACAAGCTGGTGGAAGTGATCGACGTGGAGAAGGTGCTGGCCGAGATCGTGCCGTACAACGCCCGGGTTTCCGGCGACAAGCTCGCCGACCCGGTGCTGGCCCGGGCCCGTGGCCGCGAAGTGCTGCTGGTGGACGACTCCAGCGTGGCCCTGGCGCAATTGCGCGACACCTTGTCCCAGCTGGGCGTGAAGCTGCACGTGGCCAGTGATGGCCTGAAGGCGCTGCGCATGCTCAAGGGCTGGGCTGACGCTGGTGAGGACGTGTGCGAGAAGCTGCTGATGGTGTTCACCGACGCCGAGATGCCGGAAATGGACGGCTACCGGTTGACCACCGAGATCCGTGGTGATGCCCGTTTGCGCCAGCTGTACGTGGTGTTGCACACCTCGCTGTCGGGTAGTTTCAACGAATCCATGGTGAAGAAGGTGGGCTGCGACAACTTCCTGTCCAAGTTCCAGCCCGATCGCCTGGTCGACGTGGTCAAGCAACGCCTGTTGCTGGATGCCGCTACCGCGTGATCCCGGCCCCTGCCGGGTATAAGCTTGGCGTTTTGGCATGACGCGAGGCGGCAGGGATGTTTCTCAGTGAGCTGTATCGGTACCCGGTGAAGTCGGGGCAGGCGCAACGCCTGCAGGCTTCACCGGTGGGATTGCTGGGGTTGCAGGGTGACCGGCGCTGGATGGTGGTGGAGGAAGAAAACGGACGCTTCCTTACCCAGCGCGCCTGGCCTCAGCTAGGCCAGATCAAGGCTAGTGATGATGACAGCGGCCAATTGCTGCTGGAAGCACCTGGGCAGGCACCGTTGCGGGTGCCTGTGCCGCCTGCCGATGACGCCCTGCGCGGCGTGACCATCTGGCGCGATACCCTGCGCGTGCCGGATGCGGGCGATGCGGCGGCGGCCTGGCTGAGCCAGCTGCTGGGCAAGGCCGTGCGCCTGGTGCATTGCCCGGAGCAGCGCGCGCGTTACCTGCCCAATGGTTATGGCTTCAACAGTGACCGGGCGGCGTTCCCGGACGGTTTCCCGTTATTGCTGATCGGCCAGGGTTCGCTGGACGAACTCGACCGGCGTATCGGACGGCCCATGGAGATGCTGCGCTTTCGGCCCAACCTGGTGGTGCAGGGGGCTGAACCGTTTGCCGAAGATGGCTGGAAGCGGATTCGTATCGGCAGCCTGGAGTTTCGCGTGCTCAAGCCCAGTGTGCGCTGCATCTTTACCACCATCGACCCGGCTACCGGCGAGCGCAGCGAGGACCGCGAGCCGATGGCCACGCTCAGGACCTTCCGTGAGAAGGAGGGGGATGTGCTGTTCGGGCAGAACCTGGCGGTGGACGGCAGTGGGTGGTTGGAGGCAGGGATGAAGGTCGAAGTCCTGGAGTAGCTGTGTTGCCTGTTCCGGCCTCTTCGCGGGCTTGCCCGCTCCCACAGGATCACCACAGCTTTCAAGGCTTGTGAAGAACCTGTGGGAGCGGGCAAGCCCGCGAAAGGGCCGGCACAGGCTCAGTAGCAATCACATGTCATCGAAGTACCGCTCATGCCAATCCACCAGCGGCTGCGGCGAGTTCAGCTTCTGCCCATAGATCACCGAATACGACAGCACGTTCTGCACATACTGGCGCGTTTCGTCGAACGGGATCGACTCCACCCACACATCGAAGCTCAGGTGCTTGGCGCCTTTGAGCCACTGCCGCACGCGCCCGGGCCCGGCGTTGTAGGCTGCCGAAGCGAGTACCCGGTTGCCGTTGAACTGGCTGTGCACCTGGCTCAGGTAGGCGGCACCCAGCTGGATGTTCTTGTCCGGGTTGAGCACCTGCGCCGGTGATGCCAGCGGGATGCTGAACTTGCGCGCGGTTTCCTTGGCCGTGGCCGGCATCAACTGCATCAGGCCGCTGGCACCCACCGGGGAACGGGCATCCTCCATGAACGCGCTTTCCTGGCGGGTAATGGCGAATACCCAGCTTGAATGCAGGCCGCGGACCTTGGCCTCGCGCACCAGGGTGTCGCGGTGGGCCATCGGGAAGCGAATGTCCAGGTCGTCCCAGTAACGCGCCTGACTGATGGTGCGAATGGCCGGGAAGTACCAGCGCAGGTCGTAGCCCAGGCGCGCCTGGGCGACCATTTCGTCGCGGGTGAAGTGGCGGCTGACGTGGTACCACTCGCGGCGGCCTTCGACGATCTGGCCGCGGGCGTGGAACTCCAGGGCACGGCGGATACCCGGAGTGTTGCGTACCTTGTTGACCAGCTGCGGGCTGAGCACCAGCGGCTTGTTGTTCAGCTGGTAAGGAGTCTGTGCCCGGTCGGCGGCGAGGAAGCCGTAGAAGTCACGCTCACGCGCCACGGTCTTGTACAGCAGTGGGATCTGTGGGTTGTTCGGCTGCGCCAGCTCCAAACTGCGCGCCTGCCAGTACTTCCAGCGGCTGCTGCTGGCCAGGTCCTGGGGCAGGCGGCGGGTCAGTTCGTAGGCGTCTTCCCAACGGCCCAGGCGCAGCAGCAGGCGCAGGCGCCATTCGCTGACGGTGTTGTCACGCAGTTCGGGGTCGTAGCGGGTCATCAGGTCGAGTGCGCGCGGGTCGTAGCGGCGCGCCAGGGTCAGGCCGATCTCACGGGCGATGGCCACCTTCTCGTCACGGGAAAAGTGCATGCGCTGGGCGTAGTCGTCGAGCAGTGCCATGGCCCGCTCCGGGTCCTGCCGGGCCAGGCGGCGCAGGCCGAGGCTGACCACGTCGGACATGGCTTCGTTGACTGGGGTGAAGCGCGACGGCTGGTTGAGCAGCTCGGGTTTCTGCGCCACATCGACCAGCAGGCGCCCCTGCGGGGCGAGGGTGGTCAGGGTCTTGACCAGGTTGTTGGCCAGGCCGTAGTTGCGCGCCTGGGCCGCCAGCTTGGTGCGTTGCCAGCGCTTGGCCTCGGTCAGCTGGCCCTCGGCCGCCCACATGCCGAACAGCGTGTCGCAGGTGGCCGGCTGCGACTTGCCGACGTTCCACAGTTTGTCGGCCGTGGCAAAACCTTCGGCGCGCAGGCCGTGGCTGAGCTGGTACTGGCCGTTGAGGCAGTCCAGTTCGGTGAAGTTGAGCTTGGGGTCGTAGTACTTGGCGAAGGTGTTCCATTCGCCGCGTTCGGCCAGCCAGCGCAACCAGCGCAGTTTCATCCAGTTGGCCTGGGGCAGGTCGCCATGCTTGGCGAGGAAGCCTTCGATTTCCTGGTTGCTGGCGGTTTTCAGGCGGGCGGTGAGTTCGTCGTAGGCCAGGTAGGGCGTCAGCGGGTAGTCGCTGAGGGCCTGGGCATAGCGCAGGTACGGGCCTTTGTCGCCTTTGGCCAGCGCGCGCTTGGCCTCGTCATAGTATTGGCGTTGCAGGGTAAGGTCGGCGGCCTGCGCCGCGCAGGTGGCGGCGGTGAGCAGCAGGCAGGATGCAATATGTAACAGGCGGCTGCGCATGATACGTCCGGGCAGTTGAACCATGGGGAAGTGACGGCGGAGCCAGCACTGTTGGAAGCTATTGCCTTAGCTTAGCTGTTTGCCGGCGGCGGGTGAAAGCACTGTGCTTGTATCGGGATATTAAGTTCGACCAGATGTCGCAAAGCCCTCGTCGGTTGGCCAGGCGGATGCCGTCGAGGGCCAAGTCAGGTAGAATGCGCGCCCGATTTATGGAGACCAACATGACCCTGCTCAAATTCAGCGATGTGTCCCTCGCATTCGGCGCCATGCCGCTGCTGGACAAAGTGTCCTGGCAGATCGCTCGTGGCGAGCGGGTGTGCATCATCGGCCGCAACGGCACCGGCAAGTCGAGCATGCTGCGCCTGGTCAAGGGCGAGCAGAAGGGCGACGACGGCGAAATCTGGCGTGCCCCGGCCCTGAAGATCGGCGAGCTGCCGCAGGAACTGCCGGTGGCCGACGAGCGCACGGTGTTCGATGTGGTGGCCGCAGGTCTGGATGGCGTGGGCGAGTTGCTGGCGCAGTTCCACCACCTGAGCCTGAACATCCAGGGCGATGAAGACCTGGAAAAACTCATGCACGTCCAGCACGAGCTGGAAGCCCGTGACGGCTGGCGCCTGCAGCAGGTGGTGGAAAGTACCCTCAGCCGCCTGCAGCTGCCGGCCGACAAGACCCTGGCCGAACTGTCCGGTGGCTGGCGCCGCCGCGTGCTGCTGGCCCAGGCGCTGGTGTCGGAACCCGACCTGCTGCTGCTCGACGAACCGACCAACCACCTGGACATCGGTGCCATCGCCTGGCTCGAAGAGGCCCTGCGCGGCTTCAACGGCGCGGTGCTGTTCATCACCCACGACCGTTCCTTCCTGCAGAACCTGGCCACCCGCATCCTCGAACTGGACCGCGGCGGCCTGATCGACTGGAACGGCGACTATGCCAGCTTCCTGGTGCACAAGGAGGCCGCGCTGGCTGCCGAGGAAACCGCCAACGCATTGTTCGACAAGCGCCTGGCTCAGGAAGAAGTGTGGATCCGCCAGGGCATCAAGGCTCGCCGCACCCGCAACGAAGGCCGCGTGCGCGCGCTGAAGGCCCTGCGCGTGGAGCGCAGCGAACGCCGCGAGCGCCAGGGCAAGGCCAACATCCAGATCGAGGCGGCGGAAAAGTCCGGCAAGCAGGTGATGGTGCTGGAAAACGTCAGCTTCCATCACCCCGACGGGCCTGTGCTGGTCAAGGACTTCTCCATGGTCCTGCAGCGTGAGGACCGCATCGGCCTGCTGGGCGCCAACGGTACCGGCAAGACCACCCTGCTCAAGCTGATGCTCGGCGACCTGGAGCCGACCACCGGCAAGGTCGAGCGCGGCACCAAGCTGGAAGTGGCCTATTTCGATCAGATGCGCCACCAGCTCGACCTGGAAAAGACCGTTATCGACAACCTGGCCGAAGGCCGCGACTTCATCGAGATCGACGGCCAGAACCGCCATGTGCTGAGCTACCTGGGCGATTTCCTGTTCAGCCCTCAGCGTGCCCGTACGCCGGTCAAGGCGCTGTCGGGTGGCGAGCGTGCACGGCTGTTGCTGGCCAAGCTGTTCAGCAAGCCGGCCAACCTGCTGGTGCTTGACGAACCGACCAACGACCTGGACGTGGAAACCCTCGAGCTGCTCGAGGAGGTGCTGTCCAACTACAAGGGCACCGTGCTGATGGTCAGCCACGACCGGGCCTTCCTCGACAACGTCGTCACCAGCACTCTGGTGTTCGAAGGCGAGGGCAAGGTGCGCGAATACGTTGGCGGTTACGAGGACTGGATTCGCCAGGGTGGCTCGCCGAAGCTGCTGGGCGTGACCGAGAGCAAGGGCGGCAAGTCCGAGCTCAACAGCGCGGTGGTGGAGAAGGTAGAGGCCAAGCCGGCGCCTGCGCCTGTTGCAGAGGTGGCCGATGGTTCGAAGAAGAAGCTCAGCTACAAGCTGCAACGTGAGCTGGAAATGCTGCCGGGGCAGATCGACGAACTGGAGCAGCGCATGGCCGAGGCCCAGGAAGAAGTGAATGCGGCGGGCTTCTATCAGCGGCCGATTGCGGAAACCTCGGCAGTGCTGGCCAAGATCGAGAAGCTGCAGGGTGAGCTGGATGTGCTGGTGGAGCGCTGGGCCGAGCTGGAAGGCTGACCAGCGTTAGCCAGATTCGGCCCCTTCGCGGGTGAACCCGCTCCCACAAGGACCGCACCGCTGATTAACGCGGTGCAGTACCTGTGGGAGCGGGCAAGCCCGCGAAGAGGCCGGCACAGGTTGAATCATTCCTTCTTCTGCAACCGCACCGCCAGTACATCGCACGGCGCACCATGCAGCACGTCATTGGCCGTGGACCCCAGCAGCAACGCCAGGCCGTGACGGCCATGGCTGCCGACCACGATCAGGTCGCACTTCTGGTCCTTGGCCAGCTGGTGGATTTCCTGGCGCGGCTGGCCATAGGTCAGGTGCGAGTCGCCGCGGTGGATGTCCGGGTATTTGTTGAACAGGCGGTCCATGCGTTCCTTGGCCTGGTCGAACTGCTGCTGTTGCAACTGCGACAGGTCCATCGGCACGTCACCGCCAAACGCCATGGCCATCGGCTCGACGATGTGTACCAGCGAAACCTTGGCATTCGAAGGTGCAGCCAGCGCCATGGCACGTTTGATCACCGGGTCGCATTCTTCGGTCAGGTCGACGGCGACCAGAAGATGTTCGTAGGACATGAGCGGAACTCCTGACAATCGCGATAGAAGAAGTATGGTCGCTTTCGGGCGGGTCTTCCGTGAAAAATGGCTAACCAGCTCATTTGCAACGTTTTATGGGAACTACAGATATGACGGTATTGCTGGTGGTGTCAATCCTCGCGCTGATTCTCAGCCCGCTTTCCTGGTTGCGCACCTCGCGCAAGCAGAGCGAGCAGATGAAGCTGCGCCTGGAGGCTCGGCGCATGGGTCTGGCCATGCAGCTGGCGCCGCAGCAGTGGCCGCACTGGCTGGAAAAGGAGCCGCCAAGCCCGTGCCCGCAATACCACCGGGCACGTCGCCGCGGGCATGAGGACAGCTTCAGCTTCTGGCAGATCGCCCCGGGGGTGTGGTGGAACCAGTGGCGCGAACCCTGCGAGGACCCACGCTTCATGGAGGCCCTGGCGCGCTTGCCGGCGAGTGTCTACAAGGTCGAGGCCGATGCCCGGATGATCGCGCTGTACTGGACCGAGCGGGGCGATACGGCTGTGTTGCAGGATATTGCCCACGTCCTCGAAACCTTGGCCTGAAATTTGCCTTTGCGCGGTCTCTGTGGGAGCGGGTTTACCCGCGAAGAAGGCGACTCGGTGGGTGGCACCGGCTTTGCCGGTGTTCGCGGGTAAACCCGCTCCCACAGGGCCCCGCTAAGCCCGCCCATTGGTCTTCTCATTCGAAGGCAAGCACAAAACGACAAAGCGGCGGCTTGGCCGATCCCCTGAAGGGGTGGGGTGCCAAGTCGCCGCTTTGCGTTCTGCTGCGCAGAAAAGGCCAGGCAGGCCGGGTATGCATTCAAGCAAGTGCCAGTGTAGCCGTTCGAGGTCGCCGCGCAAGGCAAAAGCTGCAGCATTCTCCTGCGGCTCATGGTCAATCGCCGACATGAATGGTCAGCAATCACTGTCATCATGTTTTGTACCAAGACGCTACAAAATGACTGGAAAGTCGTGTTTTCACCTTGCTCGCGAGCATTTGACAACGCCGATCTTTTCGGAGAATGTGTGCACACCCAAATCAAACGGGCGTATGAATTGAGCGTTTGTATGTCATGACGCCAAGCCATACTTCCGACTAGCGCGCTGACGGGTGTGCCTGGGGCAGGGCAGCTAGGCCTGCTTTTGCTGCAGCGATCGGCGTGTACTGTTCAGCTTCCATATCGTGGAGATCAGTTGATGATTTACGAAGGTAAAGCCATCACGGTTAAGGCTCTTGAAAGTGGCATCGTCGAGCTCAAGTTCGACCTCAAGGGTGAGTCCGTCAACAAGTTCAACCGCCTGACCCTGAACGAACTGCGCCAGGCCGTCGATGCCATCCAGGCCGACGCCTCGGTCAAGGGCGTGATCGTCAGCAGTGGCAAGGACGTGTTCATCGTCGGCGCCGACATCACCGAGTTCGTCGACAACTTCAAGCTGCCCGAGGCCGAACTGGTCGCCGGCAACCTGGAAGCCAACCGCATCTTCAACGCCTTCGAAGACCTCGAAGTGCCGACCGTCGCCGCCATCAACGGCATCGCCCTGGGCGGCGGCCTGGAAATGTGCCTGGCCGCCGACTACCGGGTCATGTCCACCAGCGCCAAGATCGGCCTGCCGGAAGTCAAGCTGGGTATCTACCCGGGCTTCGGTGGCACCGTGCGCCTGCCGCGCCTGATCGGTTCGGACAACGCCATCGAGTGGATCGCTGCCGGCAAGGAAAACCGTGCCGAAGACGCCCTGAAAGTGGGTGCCGTCGACGCCGTGGTCGCGCCTGAACTGCTGATGGCCGGTGCCCTTGACCTGGTCAAGCGCGCCATCAGTGGCGAGCTGGACTACAAGGCCAAGCGCCAGCCCAAGCTGGAAAAGCTCAAGCTCAACGCCATCGAACAGATGATGGCCTTCGAGACTGCCAAGGGCTTCGTCGCCGGCCAGGCCGGCCCGAACTACCCCGCCCCGGTCGAAGCCATCAAGACCATCCAGAAGGCTGCCAACTTCGGCCGTGACAAGGCCCTGGAAGTCGAAGCCGCAGGCTTCGCCAAGCTGGCCAAGACCTCGGTTGCCGAGAGCCTGATCGGCCTGTTCCTCAACGACCAGGAACTCAAGCGCAAGGCCAAGGCGCATGACGAAATCGCCCACGACGTGAAGCAGGCCGCCGTGCTCGGCGCTGGCATCATGGGTGGCGGCATCGCCTACCAGTCGGCGGTCAAGGGCACCCCGATCCTGATGAAGGATATCCGCGAGGAAGCCATCCAGCTGGGCCTGAACGAGGCCTCCAAGCTGCTCGGCAACCGCGTCGAGAAGGGCCGCCTGACCCCGGCCAAGATGGCCGAGGCACTCAACGCCATTCGCCCGACCCTGTCCTATGGCGATTTCGCCAATGTCGACATCGTCGTCGAGGCCGTGGTCGAGAACCCGAAAGTCAAGCAGGCCGTGCTGGCTGAAGTGGAAACCCAGGTGAAGGACGATGCGATCCTCGCTTCCAACACCTCGACCATTTCCATCAACCTGCTGGCCAAGGCGCTCAAGCGCCCGGAAAACTTCGTCGGCATGCACTTCTTCAACCCGGTGCACATGATGCCGCTGGTGGAAGTCATCCGTGGCGAGAAGTCCAGTGAAGTTGCGGTCGCCACCACCGTGGCCTACGCCAAGAAAATGGGCAAGAACCCGATCGTGGTCAACGACTGCCCGGGCTTCCTGGTCAACCGCGTGCTGTTCCCGTACTTCGGCGGCTTCGCCAAGCTGGTAAGCGCCGGTGTCGACTTCGTGCGTATCGACAAGGTCATGGAAAAGTTCGGCTGGCCGATGGGCCCGGCGTACCTGATGGACGTGGTCGGCATCGACACCGGCCACCACGGCCGCGACGTGATGGCCGAAGGCTTCCCGGACCGCATGAAGGACGAGCGCCGCTCGGCCGTTGACGCACTGTACGAGGCCAACCGCCTGGGCCAGAAGAACGGCAAGGGCTTCTACGCCTACGAAACCGACAAGCGCGGCAAGCCCAAGAAGGTCGCCGACGCCAGCGTGCTCGACGTGCTCAAGCCGATCGTCTTCGAACAGCGTGAAGTCACCGACGAAGACATCATCAACTGGATGATGATCCCGTTGTGCCTGGAGACCGTGCGCTGCCTGGAAGACGGCATCGTCGAAACCGCTGCCGAAGCCGACATGGGCCTGGTCTACGGCATTGGCTTCCCTCCCTTCCGCGGTGGTGCGCTGCGCTACATCGACTCGATCGGTGTGGCCGAATTCGTTGCCCTGGCCGATCAGTACGCCGACCTGGGGCCGCTGTACCACCCGACCGCCAAGCTGCGTGAAATGGCCAAGAACGGCCAGCGCTTCTTCAACTGAGCGGTCAACGAGCTAGAGCGAGAGATTTGATATGAGCCTGAATCCAAGAGACGTGGTGATTGTCGACTTCGGTCGCACGCCGATGGGCCGCTCCAAGGGTGGCATGCACCGCAATACCCGCGCCGAAGACATGTCGGCGCACCTGATCAGCAAGCTGCTGGAACGCAACGACAAGGTCGACCCGAAAGAAGTCGAGGACGTGATCTGGGGCTGCGTCAACCAGACCCTCGAGCAGGGCTGGAACATCGCCCGCATGGCCTCGCTGATGACCCAGATCCCGCACACCTCCGCGGCGCAGACTGTCAGCCGCCTGTGCGGCTCGTCGATGAGCGCGCTGCACACCGCCGCCCAGGCGATCATGACCGGCAACGGTGATGTATTCGTGGTCGGTGGCGTGGAGCACATGGGCCACGTCAGCATGATGCATGGCGTCGACCCCAACCCGCACCTGTCCTTGCATGCCGCCAAGGCTTCCGGGATGATGGGCCTGACCGCGGAAATGCTCGGCAAGATGCACGGCATCACCCGTGAGCAGCAGGACCTGTTCGGCCTGCGTTCGCACCAGCTGGCGCACAAGGCCACGGTCGAAGGCAAGTTCAAGGACGAAATCATCCCGATGCAGGGCTATGACGAGAACGGCTTCCTGAAGGTGTTCGATTTCGACGAAACCATTCGCCCGGAAACCACCCTCGAAGGCCTGGCGTCGCTGAAGCCGGCGTTCAACCCGAAAGGCGGTACCGTCACTGCCGGTACCTCGTCGCAGATCACCGACGGTGCGTCGTGCATGATCGTCATGTCTGGCCAGCGCGCCATGGACCTGGGTATCCAGCCATTGGCGGTCATCCGTTCCATGGCGGTGGCTGGTGTCGACCCGGCGATCATGGGCTACGGCCCGGTGCCGTCGACCCAGAAAGCCCTCAAGCGTGCTGGCCTGACCATGGCCGACATCGACTTCATCGAGCTCAACGAAGCCTTCGCTGCACAGGCCCTGCCAGTGCTGAAAGACTTGAAAGTACTCGACAAGATGGATGAGAAGGTTAACCTGCACGGCGGCGCCATTGCCTTGGGCCACCCGTTCGGTTGCTCCGGGGCACGGATTTCCGGCACCCTGCTCAACGTCATGAAGCAGAATGGCGGTACCCTGGGGGTGGCGACCATGTGCGTCGGCCTCGGCCAAGGTATCACCACTGTCTTCGAACGCGTCTGATCGCGTAGCGGGACAGCGACCGGGGCCTTGTGCCCCGGTTTTGTTTTTTACAGGTTTTATTCAAGAGGGTGGGCAACATGCAGATACAACCAGGCGTATACCGGCATTACAAAGGGCCTGAGTACCGTGTCTTCAGTGTTGCGCGGCACTCCGAAAGCGAAGAGTGGATGGTGTTCTACCAATGCCTGTATGGTGATTACAGCTTCTGGGTACGGCCACTTTCGATGTTCCAGGAGTCCGTCGAGGTTGACGGCGAGCAGGTGCCACGCTTTGCTTTGGTCAAGGCCGAAGAGGGGCTGCCCGGGTTGCTGGGCAAGTCGCACGAGTGATAGTCCGAACTTGACCTCACACTTTTGCCACTATATATAGCGGTGCCGCGTCTGGCACCTGACGCGTTTTTCATCTTCAGATTCAGGAATACTCCGATCCATGGGCAAATCGCTGGTCATTGTGGAATCCCCGGCCAAGGCCAAGACCATCAACAAGTACCTGGGCAACCAGTACGTGGTGAAGTCGAGTATCGGCCATATCCGAGACCTCCCCACCAGCGGTTCGGCCAGCGCCAGCAAAGAGCCAGCCGCCAAGCGTGGCAAGGCCGCGGGTGAGGCTCCGGCCCTGTCGCCGAAGGAAAAGGCCCGCCGCCAGCTGGTGGCACGCATGGGCGTCGACCCCGACCACGGCTGGAAGGCCAAGTACGAGATCCTGCCTGGCAAGGAAAAGGTGATCGAAGAGCTGCGCCGCCTGGCGAAGGACGCCGACACCATCTATCTCGCAACCGACTTGGACCGCGAAGGGGAAGCCATTGCCTGGCACCTGCGCGAGGCCATCGGCGGCGACGACACCCGCTACAAGCGCGTGGTGTTCAACGAAATCACCAAGAAGGCCATCCAGGAAGCCTTCTCGCAGCCGGGCGAGCTGGATATCGACCGGGTCAACGCGCAGCAGGCGCGGCGTTTCCTCGACCGCGTGGTCGGCTACATGGTTTCGCCGCTGCTGTGGGCCAAGATCGCCCGTGGCCTGTCCGCCGGCCGTGTACAGTCGGTGGCGGTGAAGCTGGTGGTGGAGCGCGAGCGCGAAATCCGCGCGTTCATCCCGGAAGAGTACTGGGAAATCCACGCCGACCTCGGCACCGCCAAGAACGCCAAGGTGCGTTTCGAAGTGGCACGCGAGAAGGGTGAGGCCTTCAAGCCGCTGAACGAAGCCCAGGCCATGGCCGCGCTGGAGAAGCTCAAGGCTTCCAGCTACAGCGTGGTCAAGCGCGAAGACCGCCCGACCAGCAGCAAGCCGTCGGCACCGTTCATTACTTCCACCTTGCAGCAGGCCGCCAGCAACCGCCTGGGCTTCGGTGTGAAGAAAACCATGATGATGGCCCAGCGCTTGTACGAAGCCGGCTACATCACCTACATGCGTACCGACTCCACCAACCTGTCGGCCGACGCCCTGGACATGGCGCGCAGCTACATCGAGCGCGAGTTCGGCAAGCAGTACCTGCCCGAGGCACCGCTGGTGTACGGCAGCAAGGAAGGCGCCCAGGAGGCGCACGAAGCGATTCGTCCTTCCGACGTGAATACCCACCCGAGCAAGCTCACTGGCATGGAGCGCGACGCCGAGCGCCTGTACGAGCTGATCTGGCGCCAGTTCCTGGCCTGCCAGATGCCGCCAGCGCAGTACCTGTCCACCAGCGTCACCGTGGCTGCGGGCGACTTCGAGCTGCGTGCCAAGGGCCGTATCCTCAAGTTTGACGGTTACACCCGTGTGCTGCCGCAGCAGAGCAAGCCTGGCGAAGACGACGTGTTGCCGGAAATGGTCCAGGGCGAAGCGCTGAAGCTGATCCAGATCGACCCGAGCCAGCACTTCACCAAGCCACCGGCGCGCTTCACCGAAGCCAGCCTGGTCAAGGAAATGGAAAAGCGCGGCATCGGCCGCCCGTCGACCTATGCGGCGATCATCTCGACCATTCAGGACCGTGGCTATGTGACCCTGCACAACCGCCGCTTCTATTCCGAAAAGATGGGCGACATCGTCACCGAGCGCCTGTCCGAGAGCTTCTCCAACCTGATGGACTACGGCTTTACCGCCGACATGGAAGAGAACCTCGACGACGTGGCCCAGGGCGAGCGTGACTGGAAGAACGTGCTCGACGAGTTCTACGGCGACTTCAGCAAGAAACTGCAGACCGCCGAGTCCAGCGAAGACGGCATGCGCGCCAACCAACCGACCATGACCAACATTCCGTGCAAGGAATGTGGCCGGCCGATGATGATCCGCACTGCCTCCACCGGCGTGTTCCTCGGTTGCTCGGGCTACAGCCTGCCGCCGAAAGAGCGTTGCAAGGCCACCGTCAACCTGGTGCCGGGCGACGAGATTGCCGCCGACGACGAGGGCGAATCGGAATCCCGCGTGTTGCTGGGCAAGCACCGTTGCCCGATCTGCGCCACGGCGATGGATGCCTACCTGCTGGACGAGAAGCACAAGCTGCACATCTGCGGTAACAACCCGGATTGCGCCGGCTACGAGATCGAGGAAGGCAACTACCGCATCAAGGGTTACGAAGGGCCGAGCCTGGAGTGCGACAAGTGCGGCAGCGAGATGCAGTTGAAGACTGGCCGCTTCGGCAAGTTCTTCGGTTGCACCAACCCGGCGTGCAAGAACACCCGCAAGCTGCTCAAGAGCGGCGAGGCGGCGCCACCGAAGATGGACAAGGTGGACATGCCAGAGCTCAAGTGCGAGAAGGTCGACGATACCTACGTGCTGCGTGATGGCGCTTCGGGGCTGTTCCTCGCTGCCAGCCAGTTCCCCAAGAACCGCGAAACCCGCGCGCCGCTGGTGCTGGAGATCGTGCCGCACAAGCATGAGATCGATCCGAAGTACCACTTCCTGTGCGATGCGCCGCAGAAGGACCCGGAAGGCCGCCCAGCGGTGATCCGCTACAGCCGCAAGACCAAGGAGCAGTACGTGCAGTCCGAGGTTGATGGCAAGCCGACCGGCTGGAAGGCGTTCTACGACGGCAATGCGTGGAAGGTTGAAGACAAGCGCTGATCCGTCAGTGCTGTAATTGGGGCCGCTTCGCGCCCCTTCGCGGGCTTGCCCGCTCCTACAGGTACAGCGCAGGCCTTGGGCTTGATGGAGTTCCTGTGGGAGCGGGCAAGCCCGCGAAGGGGCGCAAAGCGGCCCCAATCATTTATGATGCAGCTATCCGCCTTGCAGCCTTAGGGAGGGCACTGAAATGGCCCAGGAACTCTACACCCGCACCAATCAGAAACTGTTCTTTGCCGGCCTCGCCCTGGAGTCCATGGCCAAGGCCGAACAAAGCCAGGCCATGAATGCCCAGGGCCTGGTCCAGGCCGAGCGCGAGTCGGCGCTGTTCCATCTCTACGGCGCACTGCTGGGCCTGTGTCATGAAATTGGTGGCTTCTACCGCCTGCCAGTTGTTGCAACGGTCGAGCAAGCACTGGCCGACGATGCGCTGAACGGCATCGCCATCCCGGAAGTGGCCGAACTGCTGGAACTGGCCCGCCAGCGCGAAACCTGGCTGGCGCAAATGCTCAGTGCTTATGCCGATTTGTTCCGACCACCGGTCGCGAAAAAAGCGCCAAAAACCGACGTCACCCAGCCATTGATCCAGGCGGTCAATCTCGATGAGCCCGAGCATCCGGCGCTGTCGCGTGCCGAACTGGAAAGCTGGCGCAGCAACCTCAAGGGCCTGGTGAGACGTTTCCGCGACGCGTTGAGTGAGTGCTGATAGCTGCTACGGCTGGTACAATACTGGCCTTTCGCGGAGAACTGCCATTTATGTCTACGTCGTTTCTGGAAATTGTCGAGTTGCCTGATGGCCGCATCGAACTGCGTCGCGCCGAGGATGAGGGCTCTCTGGTAACCCTGGATTTCTCGGAAGACGCCAAGGCGTTCCTGCAGGGTCAGCATGTGGAAGTGGCCAAGGCCATGCTCAGCGTGGGCGTGCAGATGGCCGGTCGCCTGATGGATGGCGAGCTTGAGCGTGATGAAGGGCCGCGTGTGCTGCACTGAGGTGCAGCAGGGCATCAGGTTTCATGCAGTGACAGGCAAAGCCTGAACATCAGCCGAGGCGGATGTTCAGGCTTTGTGCGTTTCCGGCACCGGCAGCGCGCAGCAATTGCTGGCGTGCAGTGGCGTTGACGTTGCCCAGCCAGCTGACCACAGTGTGGCTGCGGCCCAGGCGCAAGGCTTCGCAGGCCAGTTGAAGCGGGCTCTGATTGCCGCGAGGTTGCAGCAGCAGGATGCGTTCACGGTTGAGCCCGGCATCGCGCAGCCAAGCCTGGGTCAGGCTTGACGGCGGGGCGATCAGGGTCAGCCAGCGGGTCTCGTCCTCTTCGCTCAGTTCGCGCAGCACGGGTGCCAGCAGGCTTTGGCAGTGCCCGGGGGCTCCGCGCAGCGACAGTTCGCTGAACAGCTCGGGCTGGCTGCTCTTGCGCGCCACTTCGCTGGTTTTCAGGCCAGGCAGTACGGGCTGGGCGAGGAATGCTTCGAACAATGGCAACTGGACTTGCTCGGGTGCGTGAATGAACTGCTGCATGACGCCTCCTGGATCAGCGGCGAATGACGCCGACGCTCAAGCCCTCGATCACCAGCTCCTGTTCTTTCAGGTCGACTTCGATGGGGGCGAATTCGGGGTTTTCGGCAAGCAGCCAGACCTTGCTGCCCTCGCGCTTGAAGCGCTTGACGGTGACTTCGTCGCCGATGCGGGCCACGACGATCTGACCGTTGCGGGCTTCGCGGCAGGTGTGTACCGCCAGCAGGTCGCCATCGAAGATGCCGACATCCTTCATGCTCATGCCGTGTACGCGCAGCAGATAGTCGGCCTGGGGGTGGAAGAAGTCGGGGTTGATGTTGCAGGATTGCTCGATGTGCTGTTCGGCAAGGATCGGCGCACCGGCGGCAACCCGGCCGATGATTGGCAGGCCGCTTTCTTCGGCCTTGGCTTCCAGGCCGGGGATGCGAATACCACGGGAGGCGCCCGGGGTCATCTCGATCGCGCCTTTGCGGGCAAGGGCCTTGAGGTGCTCCTCGGCGGCGTTGGGCGACTTGAAGCCCAGCTCCTGAGCGATCTCGGCGCGCGTCGGCGGGAAGCCGTTGTCTTCCAGGCAACGCTTGATGAACGCGAGAATTTCGGCTTGGCGTGGCGTCAGTTTCAACATGGTGAGCGCTCTGTCTTTTTGTACAGTGACTGGGATTATATACAGTACTGGATGCGCTGCAAGCCAAAACCTGCAATAAACAGCAGCAATGGCGCTTGCAGCCGCCCGCCTGGCGCTTTTAAATGGCGACCGGCCGGTCACCGAGCCTTGACAGAAGCAGGGCTGAAACGTATGTTTCAAACACCTGTTTGTCTGGCGGAGTAGTCGGAGTAGTCATGGCCCAATCGGAAACCGTTGAACGCATTCTCGATGCTGCCGAGCAGCTGTTCGCGGAAAGGGGGTTCGCAGAAACCTCGTTGCGGCTGATTACCAGCAAGGCCGGGGTCAACCTGGCGGCGGTCAACTATCACTTCGGCTCCAAGAAGGCCCTGATCCAGGCAGTGTTCTCGCGTTTCCTCGGGCCGTTCTGCGCCAGCCTCGAACGTGAGCTGGAGCGGCGCCAGGCCAAGCCGGAGCACAAGCCGAGCCTCGAAGAGCTGCTGGAAATGCTGGTCGAGCAGGCTTTGGCCGTGCAGCCGCGCAGCAACAACGACCTGTCGATCTTCATGCGCCTGCTGGGCCTGGCCTTCAGCCAGAGCCAGGGCCACCTGCGGCGTTACCTGGAAGACATGTACGGCAAGGTGTTCCGCCGCTACATGCTGCTGGTCAACGAGGCTGCACCGCGCATCCCGCCGCTGGAGCTGTTCTGGCGCGTGCACTTCATGCTTGGCGCCGCCGCCTTCAGCATGTCCGGCATCAAGGCCCTGCGGGCGATTGCCGAGACCGATTTCGGCATCAACACCTCGATCGAGCAGGTAATGCGCCTGATGGTGCCGTTCCTGGCTGCGGGCATGCGTGCCGATAGCGGTGTTACCGACGACGCCATGGCCACCGCGCAGCTGCGCCCGCGCACCAAGACCAGCGCAAGCGCCACCACCGCCAAGGCCTGAAGGCTGGGCGGGGCAGGGCGCTTCGGCTAAGCTAGCGCCCATGCCCGACCTCGACTTCCTGCACATTTCCCTCGCTGACCAGTGCCTTTATGGCTTTGCCGATGGCCAGCTGCGCCTGCGCGTGCCGGTTTCCACGGCGCGCAACGGCGCCGGCGAGCGCAACGGCTCGGGTTGCACGCCGTGTGGCCTGCACCAGGTGCGGGCGAAGATCGGCGCGGGCTTGCCGCTGAATGCGGTATTGGCCGGGCGGCGCTGGACCGGCGAGGTGTGGTCGCCGGCCTTGCATGCGCAATGCCCCGGCCGGGACTGGATCCTTACCCGCATTCTCTGGCTCAGTGGCTGCGAGCCGGGTGTCAACCGCCTGGGTGCGGTCGACACCTTCCGCCGTTATATCTACTTGCACGGCACCCCGGATACGGAACCCATGGGCGTAGCGCTGTCCCATGGTTGCATACGCCTGCGCAACACCGATTTGCTAAGCCTGTTCGAGCAGGTGCCGGCCCATTGCCCGGTGCGCATCGAGCAGGCCGCCTGCCCCCAGTGGGCTTCTCTCAGTCTTCAATGAAGGATTACCCATGACTGTCAGCCTGCAAGGCTCCCTGATGGTGGATATCGCCGGTAAATGGCTGACCGCCGAAGACCGTCACCTGCTGCGCCAGCCTGAAGTGGCCGGCCTGATCATCTTTGCCCGCAACATCGACAGCCCGCGCCAGGTGCGTGAACTGTGCGCGTCGATCCGCGCCATCCGCCCCGACCTGATCCTGGCGGTGGACCAGGAGGGCGGCCGGGTGCAGCGCCTGCGCCAGGGCTTTGTGCGCCTGCCGGCCATGCGGGCGATAGCGGACAATGACAACGCCGAGTACCTGGCCGAGCAGTGCGGTTGGTTGATGGCGACCGAGGTGCTGGCGGTTGGCCTGGACCTCAGCTTTGCCCCGGTACTCGACCTGGACCACCAGCGCAGCGCCGTGGTGGGCAGCCGCGCCTTCGAGGGTGACCCGCTGCGTGCCACGCAACTGGCCGGGGCGTTCATCCGTGGCATGAATGCAGCGGGCATGGCGGCCTGTGGCAAGCACTTCCCGGGGCATGGCTGGGCCGAAGCGGACTCGCATGTGGCCATTCCCACCGATGAGCGCAGCCTCGAACAGCTGCGCCAGGCCGACCTGGTGCCGTTCACCCGCCTGAGCGGGCAATTGGCGGCAGTGATGCCGGCGCATGTCATCTATCCGCAGGTCGACAACCAGCCAGCTGGCTTCTCGCGGCGCTGGTTGCAGGACATCCTGCGTGGCGAGCTGGGCTTTGACGGGGTGATCTTCAGTGATGACCTGTCGATGGCGGGGGCGCATGTGGTCGGGGACGCGGCCAGTCGGATCGAGGCAGCGTTGAGCGCTGGCTGCGACATGGGCCTGGTGTGCAATGACCGGGCGTCGGCGGAGCTGGCGTTGAGTGCGGCGCAGCGGATGAAGGTCAAGCCCTCGCCACGGATTGCGCGGATGCGTGGGCAAGGGTTTGCGCGGACGGATTATCGCCAGCAGCCGCGGTGGCTGGAGGCGTTGGGGGCGTTGCGGGAGGCGCAGCTGGTCGATTGACCGCGTCGGCCCCTTCGCGGGCATGCCCGCTCCCACAGGTGCTGTGCTGGTTTCGAAATTAGTGTTGTACCTGTGCCGGCCTCTTCGCGGGTGAACCCGCTCCCACAGGTGCGGCGCCGGTTTCGAAATTGGTGTTGTAGCTGTGCCGGCCTCTTCGCGGGTGAACCCGCTCCCACAGGTACAGCACCGCCCTTGAGGGCACTGATATCCCTGTGGGAGCGGGTTTACCCGCGAAGGGGCCGGCACAGGCAGCACAACAGCCTGAAAAGCAGCGCTGTACCTGTGGGAGCGGGCGTGCCCGCGAAGAGGCCGGTACAGGCAGTGGGGGATTCTGGGCTACCGCCCGCGCTTTCCCGGCAGCGGCGCAAACAGCGCTTCGATCTCTTCATCCCCCAGCCGCCATTGCCCGGCCTGCCCGCCATCCAGCAGGCTCGCCGCCAGCGCCGCCTTCTCCTGCTGCAACAGCTGGATCTTTTCTTCCACTGTCCCCCGGGTGATCAGCTTGAACACGAACACCGGCTTGTCCTGGCCGATGCGGTAGGCGCGGTCGGTGGCCTGGTTTTCGCTGGCCGGGTTCCACCAGGGGTCGAAGTGGATCACCGTGTCCGCAGCCGTCAGGTTCAAGCCCACGCCACCCGCCTTGAGGCTGATCAGGAACACTTCGCTATCACCCTGCTGGAACTGCTGCACAGGCGTGCGCCGGTCGCGGGTGTCGCCGGTCAGCAGGCTGTAGCGGATCTTGCGCTTCTCCAGCTCCTGCTCGATCAACGCCAGCATCGAGGTGAACTGCGAGAACAACAGCACCCGGCGCCCTTCGCTCAGCAGCTCTTCGAGCATTTCCAGCAGCGCGCCCAGTTTGCCCTTGTCGGCCTGATTGCCTTTGCTTTCCACCCCTTTGACCAGGCGCAGGTCGCAGCATACCTGGCGCAACTTGAGCAGGGCGTCGAGAATGATGATCTGGCTGCGCGCGGCGCCATTGCGGGCGATTTCATCGCGGACTTTCTTGTCCATGGCCACCCGCACGGCCTCGTAGGTGTCGCGCTGGGCATCGCTAAGCTCGACCCAGTGCACCATCTCGGTCTTGGCCGGCAGCTCGGTGGCCACCTGCTCCTTGGTGCGGCGCAGCAGGAACGGGCGGATGCGGCTGGCCAGGTGGGCCATGCGCTCGCTGTCGCCGTGGCGCTCGATCGGTGTGCGGTAGTCCTGGTTGAAGCGCTTCAGGTCACCCAGCCAGCCAGGCATGAGGAAGTGGAAAATCGACCACAGCTCGCCCAGGTTGTTTTCCATTGGCGTGCCGGTCAGGCAGACGCGCTGATTGGCCCGCAGCTCGCAAACCGCGAGGGCGGCCTTGCTGGTGCTGCTCTTGATGTTCTGCGCCTCGTCCAGCACCAGCACATGCCAGGCCTGGGCGCGCAGGTGCTCGAGGTCGCGCGGCACCAGGGCATAGGTGGTCAGGACCAGGTCGTATTCGTGCAGTTTGGCGAAATGCTTGCTGCGCCCCGGGCCTTGCAGGGCCAGCACGCGCAGCCCGGGTGCGAAGCGCTGGGCTTCGTCCAGCCAGTTGGGCACCAGGCTGGTCGGCATCACCGCCAGGGCCGGTGCGCTCAGGCGCCCGGACTGTTTTTCCAGCAGCAGGTGTGCCAGGGCCTGCAGGGTCTTGCCCAGCCCCATGTCGTCGCCCAGGATGCCGCCGGTACCCATCTCGCGCAGCGCCTGCAGCCAGTTCAGGCCTTGTTGCTGGTAAGGGCGCAGGCTGGCCTGCAACCCGGACGGCGGTTCTACCTGCAAATCACGGGCATCGCGCAGGCGACGGCCCAGGTCGCGCACATGCTCGCCACCCTCCCAATGCAGGGGCAGGCCGTCGATGTCGTTCAGGCGTGAGGCATCGGCACGGTCCAGGCGCAGGGACGGGCCTGCGGCGTCTTCGTGCAGGTACAGTTCGCCCAGGGTGCCCATCACTGCCTTGATGCGGCCATAGGGCAAGGCAACGCGCAGGGCCGGGGCATCGAGGCGGCCACGGTTGAGGTCGATCAGCAGGTGCTCGTCGTCACTGCGCCGGGCCAGTTCGCTGGGGCGCAGCAGTTCCGGGTTGCTGCGCAGCAGTTGCAGCACGATCGGCAGCAGGCTGTGGCGCTGGCCATCGACCACGATGCCCAGCTCCAGGTCGAACCATTCATGGCCGGGCGCTTCGTCGATGGTGGCGTACCAGTCGTCCACCTCCTGCAGGTTGAAGGCGAAGTCGCGATGGATGTCGATTTCCCAGCCGGCCTCGCGCAGGCGCGGCAGGCCTTCGCGGGCAAAGCGCAGCCAGGCTTCGTCGTCGGGCAATTGGTACATTTCGCCGGCGCTGTCGGGTAGCGCCTTGCTCTGTCGGGTGGCCGCCTTGAAGCCGAGGTCGCGCAGGGCCTTGCGCAGCGCCTGCTCGGCCTGGGGCTGGCGACGGATGCGCTGGCTGGTGTCGTCGACCAGGCGGGTCAGCGGCTTGTCGTCGCTGCCGGTGGCGCGCAGGCCGTCGTAGTCGAATGCCAGCGCTGCACGGTGTTGCATCTGCCGTTGCATGCGACCGGTCTTGGGCATGTAGGCGCTGAATTCGAGACTGCCCAGGGTCAGTCTGCCTCTTGGTGCGAGGTCGTCGATTTGCTTGGTGCTCACGGCTGTGGGGGTGGGAACCTGGCGGTTCAAGGCGTTCAATCGATGACTCAAGGGGACGACCAGGTGCTCGGGAACAATAGGCGCGCGCGCGAGCTGGCTGGCAATGAAAGGGTCGAGGTCATGGCGCAGCTTGCCGGTCTGGTGCGAATGCCTGTCGACATAGTGCATGGGCTCGATGGGCAGCACCTGTAGCTGCTGGTGACCATCGTGGTACCAGGCGCCTCGGTAGCTGCCATTGTCCAGCCTGACCCAGCGGAACTCGGCATGCAGCTCCGGCCCGGGGGACAGTGGCGCAGCATCGTCTTCGAACAGAAGGCGACCAGTGGCCAGGGCGTAGCCGTAAAGCTCCGCGCCCTGTTTGCCTTCCAGTTGCACCATGGGTGTCATCGTCTTGCTGCGGGCATCGATCAGGCGCAACAGCCGCGCATCGTCCTCGGTGACGTAACGGGGTGTGTAGTAGATCATCTCGGGCATCGAGGTGATGCGACCGATCTTCAGGCTGCCGTCTGTTTGCCGGGTGCCTTTGATCGGTTCGAGCCGACAGTGCTCATGATCCATGTGGATACGGTAATAGATTGCCGGGCCTTTGCGCGCGGGCTCGTGGGGGGCTGCGGGTTGCGACGGTGACTCGAGTGCCTGGACCCACAAGTTGAGGTCCGGTGGCAGCGACAGCGCGGCTTGCTCCGGCGGGGCCGCGGCGTCAAGGCCATCGTTACCGTCCTGCAGTTGCAGCAGCGCCGCGACGCAGTGCTTGCAGTTGAGCGCGACCGGGCAGGTGCAGCGTCCGAACACGCGCAAGTCACCGTGGTTGACCACCAGCTGGATGTTCTGCTGGTAAGTCTGGCCTGCCGAGCCCTTGCAGGTTGCCTCGACCTTCGGGCCATGCTTCGACAGGATGCGCGTCCGCTCTTGCGCCGCATAATTGCGGCCTCGTGCCAGTGCACCGGCCTCGAAGAAGTCGACCCAGTCCGGATAGGCTCTCAGCAGTTGCTGCGCATCACCGTCGCTCACATCACTGCTCCATCATCTCCGGGTCCATCACCGGCATTTTAGGCGTACCTGGTGGTGTCACCTTCAGCAGCACCGCCAGGTGCCCACCGTCGAGGAAGGTCAGCTGGCTGCCCTTGACGTTGCTGTTGCTCTGCTTGAACTGCTCGCTTTGCAGCACGCTGCCGTTGCCGTCCAGCTGGTTGACCCAGAAGTTGGCCTCGACCGCAATGAAACGGCCCTCGGCGATGCTCAGGTTGCCTTCGATGGGGAAGTGGCCGAACTGCTCGGTGCCTTCGCCCAGGGCGATGCGGCTGGGTTCGCTGCCCACTTGCTGCTGCCAGGCCTTGTGCAGCAGCACGGTGTAGTCGGCGGTAGCTTCCAGGCGGGTGGCTTCATCTTCCAGCGCCAGGCGGCGCTCGGCGTCCTTTTCCAGGCGTGGAGCGCCGGCGCTCCAGTCTTCGGGGGCGAACGGGCTGGTGAAGGCGGGCACGCTGTTCTGCCGCACCAGGATCATTTCTACCTGATACAGGCCTTCGGCGAAGGCGGCTGGGGCGAACAGCGCCAGCAGCAGGGTCAGGCAACGGATGGCACGCATGGGTCTTCCTTAGGCAGGCTGTGGGGTCAGGCGCTCGAACAGCGCCTCCAGGTTATTGAAGCGTTCGTCGGGGCGTTCCATGGGTACCAGGAAGCGGAACTGGGTGGCGCCTTCGAACTTGTAGCGTTTGGGCTGGCCCTGGATCAGCTTGATCAGGGTCAGCGGGTCGACCGGGGTCTCGGCCTCGAACTCGATCTTGCCGCCGTTGGGGCCGGCGTCGACTTTCTTGATGCCGAGCTTTTCCGCGTGCAGCTTGAGCGAGGTCAGGCGCATCAGGTTCTTGGTCGGCTCGGGCAGCAGGCCGAAGCGGTCGATCATTTCCACCTGCAGGTCCTTGAGGCCTTCTTCGTCGGCAGCCGAGGCAATGCGCTTGTACAGGATCAGCCGCGCATGCACGTCGGGCAGGTAGTCCTCGGGGATCAGTGCCGGCAGGCGCAGGTTGATTTCCGGGCCGCCGCCCAGCGGCTGCTCAAGGTTGGGCTGGGTGCCCTTGCGGATCGCCTTGACCGCGCGCTCAAGCATTTCCATGTACAGGGTAAAGCCCACCGCCTGGATCTGCCCGCTCTGGCCTTCGCCCAGCAGCTCGCCAGCGCCGCGAATCTCCAGGTCGTTGGTGGCCAGCACGAAGCCGGCGCCGAGGTCCTGGGTGTTGGCGATCGCTTCCAGGCGTTTTTCGGCGTCGGCGCTGACCTTCTGCCGGGTTGGCGTCAGCAGGTAGGCGTAGGCCTGGTGGTGGCTCCGGCCAACCCGGCCGCGCAGCTGGTGCAGCTGGGCCAGGCCGAACTTGTCGGCACGCTCGATGACGATGGTGTTGGCGCTGGGAACGTCGATACCGGTTTCGATGATGGTCGAGGCCACCAGCACGTTGAAGCGCTTGTGGTAGAAGTCGCTCATCACCTGTTCCAGCTCGCGCTCGCGCATCTGCCCGTGGCCGATGCCGATGCGCGCCTCTGGCACCAGTTCGGCAAGGTCGGCGGCGCATTTCTCGATGGTTTTCACATCGTTGTGCAGGTAGTACACCTGGCCACCGCGCAGCAGCTCGCGCAGCAGCGCCTCCTTGACCGTGCTCTTGTTCTGCTCCATGACGAAGGTGCGTACCGACAGGCGGCGCGCCGGCGGCGTGGCGATGATCGACAGGTCGCGCATGCCCGCCACCGCCATGTTCAGCGTACGCGGGATCGGCGTGGCGGTGAGGGTGAGGATGTCCACCTCGCTGCGCAGGGCCTTGAGCTGTTCCTTCTGGCGCACGCCAAAGCGGTGCTCTTCGTCGATGATGGCCAGGCCCAGGTCCTTGAAGCGTACATCGTCCTGCAGCAGCTTGTGGGTGCCGATGAGGATGTCGATCTTGCCTTCAGCCAGATCGGCGGCGGCGTTGGCCACTTCCTTGGCCGACTTGAAGCGGCTCATCACCTCCACGCTCACCGGCCAGTCGGCAAAGCGGTCGCGGAAGCTGTTGTAGTGCTGCTGGGCGAGCAGGGTGGTGGGCACCAGCACGGCCACCTGGCGGCCGCTGTGCACGGCAATGAATGCCGCGCGCATGGCCACTTCGGTCTTGCCGAAGCCGACGTCGCCGCATACCAGGCGGTCCATCGGCTTGGGCGCCAGCATGTCGGCGCGCACCGCTTCGATGGCAGCCTGCTGGTCCGGGGTTTCCTCGAACGGGAAGCCGGCGCTGAAGGTGGCGTAGTCGGCGGACGGGTCGGCAAATGCATAGCCCTTGCGCGCGGCGCGGCGGGCATAGATGTCGAGCAGTTCGGCGGCCACGTCGCGCACCTGTTCGGCGGCCTTGCGCTTGGCCTTCTGCCAGGCCTCCGAGCCGAGCCGGTGCAGCGGTGCCAGGGCATCGTCGCTGCCGGTGTAGCGGGCGATCAGGTGCAGGTTGGCCACCGGCACGTACAGCTTGGCGCCCTCGGCGTATTCCAGAGTGAGGAATTCGGCGGCCTGGCCGTCGATTTCCAGGGTGGCCAGGCCCAGGTAGCGGCCCACGCCATGGTCGATGTGCACCACCGGCGCGCCTTCGCGCAGCTCGGTCAGGTTCTTGATCACCGCGTCGTTGGCGGTTTCGCCACGCTTGTCGCGGCGCCGGCGCTGCATGACCCGTTGGCCGAACAGCGGGCTTTCGGCGACCAGGGCGATGGCTGGGTCGTCCAGCAGCAGGCCTTCGTCCAGCGGGGCGATGGTGATTGCCAGGCGTTCGCTGCCGGTGATGAAGTCGGCCCAGCCGTCGACGGTATGCGGGCGCAGTTTCAGCCGTTCGAGCAGCTCCAGCAGCACTTCGCGCCGGCCTGCCGATTCGGCGGTGAACAACACCCGGCCAGGGAACTGGTCGAGGAAATTGGCCAGTTCGGCCAGGGGCTGGTTGGCCTTGGCCTCGATTGCCAGGTTGGGCAGGGGGCGTGCCGGGAAGCGCTCGCGGCCCACGCCCGGGTCGAGGTCTTCGGTGCTGACCACTACCCGTGGCCATTGCTTGAGCCGGGCGAAGCAGTCTTCCACCGGCAGGAACAGTTCGGCCGGTGGCAGCAGCGGCCGGCTCAGGTCGCCACGGCGGTCTTCATAACGCCCGCGCACGTCGTTCCAGAAATGTTCGGCGGCCTGTTCCACGCCGGGCAGCGAGAACACCTGGGTGTCGGCCGGCAGGTAGTCGAACAGGGTCGAGGTTTCTTCGAAGAACAGCGGCAGGTAGTACTCGATGCCGGCGGGGATGATGCCGCTGGCCAGGTCCTGGAAGATCGCGCTGCGGCGGAAATCGACATCGAAGCGTTCGCGGAAGCGCGCCTTGAAGCGGGTCACTTCCTCTTTCTGCATCGGGAACTCGCGCGCCGGCAGCAGGCGCACCGAATCCACCTTGTCGATCGAGCGCTGGGTCTCGGGGTCGAAGGTGCGCAGCGTCTCGATCTCGTCATCGAACAGGTCGATGCGGTAGGGCAGCTTGCTGCCCATCGGGAACAGGTCGATCAACGCGCCGCGCACGGCGAACTCGCCATGCTCGTAGACGGTGTCGACGCAGCGATAGCCACTGGCCTCCAGGCGCAGGCGCATCTGCTCCACGTCGATGGTCTGGCCCACGTCCAGCACCAGGCTGCTGCCCAGCAGGAAGCGGGTCGGCGCCAGGCGGTGCAGGGCGGTGGTGATCGGCACCACGAGGATGCCGTGGCTCAGCTCCGGCAGGCGGTAGAGGCTGGCGATGCGCTGGGAAATGATGTCCTGGTGCGGCGAGAACAGGTCGTAGGGCAGGGTTTCCCAATCGGGGAACGGCAGCACCGGCAGGTCCGGGGCAAAGAAGCGAAGTTCCTGTTCCAGACGATCGGCAGCCTGGCTGTCGGCAGTCAGCAGCAAAGTGAAGCGGCCCGCGCTGCTGGCGGCCTCGGCGATGGCCAGGCTGAGGGTGGCACCGGGTAGATTGCCCCAGGTTTGTTTGCCGGCCGTGGCCGACATTTGCGGTAGGCGCAGAACTGACACGGGAGATTGCACTCCAAGCGTTGCGGCAAAGAGATCGATTGTACCGGTGACGGTGCCGGCTGTCAGGTTCGAAAGGGCGTGAACGCTGGCTTGCGTGGCCGCGACAGGCGCTCATTGCCCGTAACGCGTTGGGGCGTCATAATGTAGCCCCTTTTTTCTGTCCCTACATGTGGAAGGTTCCCGTGACTCAGAAGCCCGACCAGTGTCTTGGTGAGTGGATCGATCGTGAAGCCCTGGCTGAAGCGATGATCCCGCTTATCGGTCAGCTCTACCGCAACAACAACGTGGTGAGCTCGATTTATGGCCGTAGCCTGATCAACCGTTCGGTTATCTCGATCCTCAAGGCGCACCGCTTTGCGCGTCATCGTCAAGCCGACGAAACCGAACTGTCCGTCCACGAGACATTCCCCCTGCTCAAGGCCATGAGCGAGCTGAAACTGGGCGCCGCTTCGGTCGACCTGGGCAAGCTGGCCAACAAGTTCAAGCAGGAAGGCAATGGCCGCACTGCCGAGCAGTTCGTCCGTGAAGAACTGGCCGAGGTGGTTGGCCAGCAGAACGCTTCGGCGCGCAAGGGCACCGACGTTGTCCTGTACGGCTTCGGCCGCATCGGCCGCCTGCTGGCGCGCATCCTGATCGAGAAGACCGGTGGCGGCGACGGCCTGCGCCTGCGCGCCATCGTCGTGCGCAAGGGCGCCGAGAACGACCTGGTCAAGCGTGCCAGCCTGCTGCGCCGTGACTCGGTGCACGGCCCGTTCGATGGCACCATCACCATCGACGAAGCCAACAACACCATCACCGCCAACGGCAACCTGATCCAGGTTATCTACGCCAAGAGCCCGAGCGAAGTCGACTACACCCAGTACGGCATCGAAAACGCGCTGATCGTCGACAACACCGGCGTATGGCGTGATGCCGACGGCCTGGGCCAGCACCTGGCCTGCCCGGGCGCTGCCCGCGTGATCCTCACCGCACCTGGCAAGGGCGCGCTGAAGAACATCGTGCACGGCATCAACCACGGTGACATCGCTGCCGATGACAAGATCATCTCGGCCGCTTCCTGCACCACCAACGCCATCGTGCCGGTGCTCAAGGCCATCAACGACCAGTACGGCATCGTCAACGGCCACGTCGAAACCGTTCACTCGTTCACCAACGACCAGAACCTGATCGACAACTTCCACAAGGGCAGCCGCCGTGGCCGTGCCGCGCCGCTGAACATGGTCATCACCGAAACCGGCGCCGCCACTGCTGCCGCCAAGGCACTGCCAGTGCTGAAGGGCAAGCTGACCGGCAACGCCATTCGCGTACCGACGCCGAACGTTTCGATGGCCATCCTCAACCTGAACCTCGAGAAGGCCACCAGCCGCGACGAGATCAACGAGTACCTGCGCCAGACCGCCATGCACTCGGAGCTGCACAAGCAGATCGATTACGTCAGCTCGCAGGAAGTGGTTTCGACCGACTTCGTCGGTTCGCGCCACGCCGGTGTGGTTGACGCCGAAGCGACCATCTGCAATGACAACCGCGTTGTTCTGTACGTCTGGTACGACAACGAATTCGGTTACAGCTGCCAGGTGGTTCGTGTGATGGAAGAGATGGCCGGTGTGAACCCGCCAGCGTTTCCGCACTGATACGCTTGTAAGGCAATGAAAAAACGGGAACCTTCGGGTTCCCGTTTTTTTTCGCCTGATTAACTGATCGGGCATTTACTGTGCCTGTACTGGCCCTTTCGCGGGCACGCCAGCTCCCACAGGGATATCACAGGGCTGGAGGGCAGTGGGGTTCCTGTGGGAGCGGGCGTGCCCGCGAAAGGGCCAGTACAGGCATTCGAGATCTCGATATTGCGCGCATTTCTTTGTTTCTTGCTGATGCTGCTCACCGCCTGCAACCAGGGCCGTACCCTGGAACGCCTGGGTGGCCCGACCATGGGCAGCAGCTACAGCATCCAGTACGTGCGCGAACCCGGCGGCCCGGCGCCGGTCCAGGTGCAGGCGGCAGTCGAAACCATCCTGCACGACATCGACCAGCATTACTCGACCTACCGCGGCGACTCCACCGTCAGCCGTTTCAACCAGTTGCCCGCCAACCAGTGCCTGGTCCTGCCCCCCGACATGCTCGAACTGGTCAGCCTTGGTCAGCACCTGGCCGAGCAGAGCGGCGGCGCCTTCGACCTTACCGTCGAACCATTGCTCGACCTGTGGGGCTTCGGCCCCCAGGCCCGTCACGAGCAGGTGCCCGACCCGCTGGCCCTGGCCCAGGTGCGCCAGCGTGTGGGCTACCGGCACTTGCATATCGACGGCCAGGCCCTGTGCAAGGACGCCCCGGTGCAACTCGACTTCAACAGCATCGCCGCCGGCCATGCCGTCGACCTGATCGCCGCGCGCCTGCAGGCCATGGGCGTTGCCAGCTTTGTCGCCGAAGCCACCGGCGAGCTCAAGGCCGCCGGCCGCAAGCCCGATGGCAGCCCCTGGCGCATCGCCCTGGAGCTGCCCCGCGAAGATCGCCAGATAGCCCGCCAGATCATCCCGGTCAATGGCCTTTCAGTATCAACCTCGGGTGACTATCGGCACTATTTCGAGGAGAATGGCCGGCGCTATTCGCACACCTTCGATGCCCGCCTCGGGCGCCCGGTGCAGCACGACCTGGCCGCGGTCACCGTGCTCGATGCCTCGGCGCTGCGGGCCGACGGCTATTCGACGCTGCTGTTGATCCTGGGCCCGGAACGTGGCTGGGATTTTGCCGTGGCGCATGACCTGGCCGCGGTATTGGTGACTCGGGCCGAGGGTGGCTTCGTCTCCCGAGCTACGCCCGCATTCGAACGGGCAGTGAAAGGCGAATGAAAGCACAAGCAGGGATGATCGCCGCCAGGGAATGGTTCACACATGTAGTGCGGGCAAAATTGGCCTACGACGCGACCAAGGGTTAATGTGCGCGGCGTTCACGCTTGATTAGACTGCACCCGAATTTTCTCATGACGCCCCGGCGGCATGATCGCGCCCCGCGAGCGACCGTGGCTTGCGGGCCAGTTCTGAAGGAGTACGCATGGCTGTCTACAACTACGACGTAGTGGTGCTGGGTTCCGGCCCGGCCGGAGAAGGTGCGGCAATGAACGCCGCCAAAGCAGGGCGCAAGGTGGCGATGGTCGATAGCCGTCGCCAGGTCGGGGGCAACTGCACCCACCTGGGCACCATCCCGTCCAAGGCACTGCGTCACTCGGTGCGGCAGATCATGCAGTTCAACACCAACCCGATGTTCCGTGCCATCGGTGAGCCGCGCTGGTTCTCGTTCCCGGACGTGCTGAAAAGCGCCGAGAAGGTCATCGCCAAGCAGGTAGCGTCGCGCACCGGCTACTACGCGCGTAACCGCGTGGACGTGTTCTTCGGCACCGGCAGCTTCGCCGACGAGCAGACCGTCGAAGTGGTCTGCCCGAACGGCGTGGTGGAAAAGCTCAACGCCAAGCACATCATCATCGCCACCGGCTCGCGCCCGTACCGCCCGGCCGACATCGACTTCCACCACCCGCGCGTCTACGACAGCGACACCATCCTCAGCCTCAGCCACACCCCACGCAAGCTGATCGTGTACGGTGCCGGCGTGATCGGTTGCGAATACGCCTCGATTTTCAGCGGCCTGGGTGTATTGGTAGAGCTGGTGGACAACCGTGGCCAGTTGCTGAGCTTCCTCGACTCGGAAATTTCCCAGGCGCTGAGCTACCACTTCAGCAACAACAACATCACCGTGCGCCACAACGAAGAGTATGAGCGCGTCGAAGGCCTGGACAACGGGGTGATCCTGCACCTGAAGTCGGGCAAGAAGATCAAGGCAGACGCCTTGCTGTGGTGCAACGGCCGTACCGGCAACACCGACAAGCTGGGCCTGGAAAACATCGGTATCAAGGTCAACAGCCGCGGCCAGATCGAGGTCGACGAGGCCTACCGCACCAGCGTGCCGAACATCTACGGTGCCGGCGACGTGATTGGCTGGCCGAGCCTGGCCAGTGCCGCTCATGACCAGGGCCGCTCTGCCGCTGGCAGCATCGTCGATAATGGCAGCTGGCGCTTCGTCAACGACGTGCCGACCGGCATCTACACCATTCCGGAGATCAGCTCGATCGGCCGCAACGAACAGGAACTGACCCAGGCCAAGGTGCCGTACGAAGTGGGCAAGGCCTTCTTCAAGGGCATGGCGCGCGCGCAGATCGCCGGTGAGCCGCAGGGCATGCTGAAGATCCTGTTCCACCGCGAAACCCTGGAAATCCTTGGCGTGCACTGCTTCGGCTACCAGGCTTCGGAGATCGTCCACATCGGCCAGGCGATCATGAACCAGCCGGGTGAGCAGAACAACCTGAAGTACTTCGTCAACACCACGTTCAACTACCCGACCATGGCCGAAGCCTATCGGGTAGCTGCCTACGACGGCCTGAACCGGCTTTTTTGAGCGGCTCCGACCGGTGGCCTGAGCCGGTCGGAGAGACCGATTTCAACCCTGCCCGAGGGTGGTCTTGGCCAAACCGGGAAAGTCTGTAATCAGGCTGTCCACGCCAAAATCAGCGAGCCGGCGCATCAGTGCCGGTTCGTTGACCGTCCACACCGACACGTGCAAACCCTGGCCCTGGGCTTTGAGCAGGCGCTCGGGGGTGCACAGTGTCCAGTTCAACGCCAGCAGCTCGCAGCCGTAGTTCTGCGCCACTTTCAGCGGGTCGAGCCAGGCGTATTCGGCCACCAGCCCGCGCTTGACGTCCGGCACCAGCTCCAGGGCGGCACCCAGCACTTCGCGTGAGCTGGAGGTGATGGTCACCTTGTCCAGCAGGCCGTACTGCTGGGCCAGTTCGCGGATTGCCAGCACGGTTGTGGCGGCACGGGTGCGCGAGGCGCTTTTCACCTCCAGCTGCCAGTGCTCGAACGGGCATTTCTCGAACAGTTCTTCCAGTTTCGGGATCGGGCAGGGCTGGACGTGGCCCGGGCCGCCTTTGCGGGCATCGATCTTGACCAGCTCGGCGGCCGGGTGCTCGACCACCTTGCCGCGTTTGCCGGTGGTGCGCTTGAGGGTGGGGTCATGGATCACCATCAGCTCGTTGTCGGCCGACAGGTGCAGGTCCAGCTCGCAGCGGGTCACGCCATGGGCGAGGCATTGCTGGAAGCTCTTCAGGGTGTTCTCGGGCGCTTCGCCCTTGGCGCCGCGGTGGCCGTAGATCAGGGTCACGTTCGTTCCTTCAAATCAGAGAAAAATGGGCTCAGGTGGCGGGGTCGTTCTGTTCCAGCTGCTGGCGTCGTTGCTGCTGCTGGCGCTGCAGGATGTAGCGAGCCAGCAGTTGCCGTTGGGCGTCGGTCATGTCGGTGAATTCGGTGCCGACCTCGAAGCCGCCCTCCGGGCGCGGGTCGCAATGGGTTACCTTGCCGCGCAGCAGCAGGCCGTGGGCGCGCGGCATCAGCACCATCTTCACCTTGACTCGGGTGCCGGGGGCCACCGCTGCGGCTTGCGCGAATTCGATGCCGCCCTCGGAAATGACCACCGGCTGGGGCTGGCCAACTTCGCCGATCAGGGTCTGGGCAACCACCGCGCTAAGCAGGTCGAGGCGTTTGTTCTGCGCGCGCAGGAAGGCGGCGAGGGTGCGGTCCTTTTCGCTCAGCTGGCGCAGCAGGTGCTGCGACTCGAAGTCGGACAGGTGCAGTTCGCTGAGCAGGTTGAATAGTGGCGAATCATCTTGCAACACATCTGGGTCAAGGGCTTCGGCCGCGCTGAGGGGGCTTATTTGAAGTGCGATCCGATCTTCGATGCGGTAGTATTCGCGGCGATCTTCTTCGTCTAATGTCGTCATGGCGAACCCAAGGTAGCGGCGGTGGTCCGAGTGTAAAGCCGCCGTAGGCGCCTCGCCACAAGGACGTTCCCTTTCATCCGAACAAGCCCCGACATGTTCAGACCTCTTTTCGCATTCATCGGCACGCGTTATACCCGTGCCAAACGTCGCAATCACTTCGTCTCGTTCATTTCCCTGACCTCGATGATCGGCCTCGCCCTGGGCGTGGTGGTGATGATCGTGGTGCTCTCGGTGATGAACGGTTTCGACCACGAGATGCGCACCCGCGTGTTGGGCATGATCCCGCATGCCACGCTGGAGAGCGGCCAGCCCATTGCCGACTGGCCGGCCCTTGCCCAACAAGTAAAGCAGAATCCGCAGGTGGTGGCGGTTGCGCCCTTCACCCAGATGCAGGGCCTGCTGACCCATGAAGGCAAGGTGCAGAAGGTGCTGCTCAACGGCATCGACCCGGCCCGCGAGCGCGAAGTGTCGATCATCGACAAGTTCGTCCTGCAAGGCCGCCTCGACCAGCTGGCGCCGGGCGAGTGGGGCATCATGATCGGCGACAAGGCCGCGGCCAAGCTGGGCGTGGGCATCGGCGACAAGCTCACCTTCGTCGCCCCCGAGGTCAGCGTGACCCCGACCGGCATGTTCCCGCGCATGAAGCGCTTCACCGTGGTCGGCACCTTCCACGTGGGCGCGGGCGAGATCGACGGCTACCTGGGCCTGACCAACATCAGCGACCTGTCCCGCCTGCACCGCTGGAAGCCCGACCAGGTCCAGGGCCTGCGCCTGAAGTTCGATGACCTGTTCCAGGCGCCACGGGTGGCCTGGGACATCGCCCAGCGCCTGGGTGACCAGGAGTTCTACAGCCGTGACTGGACCCGTACCCACGGCAACCTGTACCAGGCGATCCGCATGGAAAAGGCCATGATCGGCCTGCTGTTGCTGCTGATCGTGGCGGTGGCGGCGTTCAACATCATTTCCACCCTGGTGATGGTGGTCAACGACAAGCGTGGCGACATCGCCATCCTGCGTACCCTGGGCGCCACGCCCGGGCAGATCATGCTCATCTTCATGGTCCAGGGCACGGTGATCGGGGTGATCGGTACCCTGATCGGCGCCGTGGTCGGGATCGTCGCCGCGCTGAACGTGAGCGCGGTGATCGCCGGCATCGAGAAACTGATCGGGCACAAGTTCCTCAACGCCGACGTGTATTTCATCGATTACCTGCCGTCGCAGATCCAGGCCCAGGATGTGTACATGGTCTGCGGTGCGGCGCTGGTCCTGAGTTTCTTCGCCACCCTGTACCCGGCCTGGCGTGCGGCCCGCACCCAGCCTGCAGAGGCGCTACGTTATGAGTGAGTCGCGCATGAGTGATAAAGCCGTTCTGAGTTGCCGCAACCTGGGCAAGTCCTACGACGAGGGCCCGGAATCGGTGCAGGTGCTGTCGGGGCTCAACCTCGAGCTGCACGCCGGTGAGCGGGTAGCCATCGTGGGTAGCTCCGGCTCGGGCAAGAGTACCTTGCTCAACCTGCTGGGCGGCCTCGACCGGCCGACCCAGGGCAGCGTCTGGCTGGCCGGCGAGGAGCTGTCGGCATTGGGCGAGCGTGCCCGTGGCCTGCTGCGCAACCGCGAGCTGGGCTTTGTCTATCAGTTCCACCACCTGCTGCCGGAATTCACTGCCATCGAGAACGTGTGCATGCCATTGCTGATCGGCCGCACGCCAATCCCCGAGGCCCGTGAGCGTGCCGAGGCGCTGCTCAAGCGCGTGGGCCTGGCCCACCGCTTCAACCACAAGCCGGCCGAACTGTCCGGTGGTGAACGCCAGCGGGTGGCGATTGCCCGGGCACTGGTCAACCGCCCCGGCCTGGTAATGCTCGACGAGCCGACCGGCAACCTCGACCACCACACCGCCCAGGGCATCCAGGAGTTGATGCAGGAACTGTCCAGTGCGTCGCGCACGGCGTTCCTGGTGGTCACCCACGACCTCAACCTGGCGCGCCAGATGGACCGTGTATTGAAGCTCGACGACGGCCACCTGGTGGCGATCTGATCGACTGCACGGGGTGGCCGGTGCCGCTCCGTTTTCCTGTTTTCATTGGGTGATTTCGTACATGTTCAGACCCTTGCCCATCTTCATCGGTGCGCGCTACACCCGAGCCAAGCGCCGCAACCACTTCATCTCGTTCATCTCGATGACCTCGATGATCGGCCTGTCGCTGGGCGTGCTGGCGATGATCGTGGTGCTGTCGGTGATGAACGGCTTCCAGCGCGAAATGAGTTCGCGCATCCTCGGCCTGGTGCCGCATGCCGCCATCCTCGGCGTGCAGCCGCTGGACGACTGGCACAAGGTGGCCGACGCGGCCATGCGCGACCCGGCGGTGATGGCAGCGGCGCCGATTACCGAAATGGAAGGCATGCTGTCGTACAAGGGCGCGATGCAGCCGATCCAGGTAGGCGGTATCGACCCGGCTGAAGAGGGCAAGGTCTCGATCGTCGGCCAGCATATCGTCCAGGGCCGCCTGCAGGACCTGCAGCCGGGTGAGTTCGGCGTGGTCATCGGTGAGCTGACTGCGCGGCGCTTCCGCCTGAATACCGGCGACAAACTGACCCTGATCGTGCCGGAAATCAGCAAGGAGCCGGGCGGCATCACCCCGCGCATGCAGCGCCTGACCGTGGTCGGCATCTTCAAGGTCGGCGCCGAGCTGGACGGCTCGCAGGCTTACATCCACGTCGACGATGCCGGCGCCATGCAGCGCTGGGCGCCGGGCCAGGTGCAGGGCGTGCGCCTGAAACTGCACGACCTGTATGCCGCACCACAGGTGTCCAAGGCCATCGCTGCCGGGCTGGGCGATGCCTACCGTGCCGATGACTGGTCGCATACCCAGGGCAGCCTGTTCAGCGCCATGAAGATGGAAAAGACCATGATCGGCCTGCTGTTGCTGATGATCATCGCGGTGGCAGCGTTCAACATCATCGCCACCCTGGTGATGGTGGTGAACGACAAGGGCCCGGACATCGCCATCCTCCGTACCCTGGGCGCCACGCCGGCGCAGATCATGGGCACGTTCATGGTCCAGGGCAGCCTGATCGGCATTGTCGGGACGCTGATCGGTGGCGTGCTTGGGGTGATTGCGGCGTTCAACGTCAGCCAGATCGTCGGTTGGCTGGAGCGGGTGAGCGGGCAGCACATCTTTACTTCGGATGTGTACTTCGTCAGCAGCTTGCCGTCGCAGCTGCAGTGGGGCGATGTGGCGATCATCTGCACTGCCGGGTTGGTGATGAGCTTCCTGGCGACCATTTATCCGGCTTATCGGGCATCGCAGGTGCAGCCGGCGATTGGCCTGGCAGTTTGAGTAACTGTTGAGGGCCTCATCGCCGGCAAGCCAGCTCCCACCCCGACCGCATCGGCCTCAAGCCCTGCGCAGTCCCTGTAGGAGCCTGGCTTGCCAGCGATGAGGCCGGTGCAGGCAGTACAAGACGGTCGGTCCCACAGGATTGCATCAAGCCCAAGGCATGCGCTGTACCTGTGGGAGCTGGCTTGCCGGCGATGGGCTGCAAAAGCAGCCCTGATGTCACCGGCCTTCAGTGAAATCGATCACGAATCGTGTCCAACCGTCCGCACACTCCGCCTGAATGCGCCCACCATGGGCCTGCACGATCGACCGGGTAATCGCCAACCCCAACCCGGCATGCTCGCTACTGCCTTCCCGCCGCGCCGGGTCCACCCGGTAGAAGCGGTCGAACAACCGTGGTAACACTGCCGGCTCGATAGCCGCCCCGGTATTGGCCACGCCAATCCTCGGCCCTGGCCCCAATGTCACCTTTATCTGCCCACCCGACGGGGTGAAGCGCAAGGCATTGTCCAGCAAGTTGGACAGCGCCCGGCGCAGCATATGCCGGTCGCCCTGCAGCAGCGCCTCACCCTCGCGCAGCATCTGCACGCCGCTGTCCTCTGCCAGCGGCGCGTAGTACTCCAGCAGCGCATCCACCTCCTCATGCAGCACCAGCGGTGCTTGCCCCGGCACCAGCAGGCCATGGTCGGCCTTGGCCAGGAACAGCATGTCGTTGATCATCTGCGCCATCCATTGCAGCTCCTCGAGGTTGCCGTGCAGGGCTTCGCGGTACTCTTCGAGGCTGCGCGGGCGGGTGAGGGTGACCTGGGTGTGGGTCAGCAGGTTGGACAGCGGCGTGCGCAGCTCGTGGGCGATGTCGGCGGAGAATGCCGACAGGCGCTGGAAGGCATCGTCCAGGCGGTGCAGCATGGCGTTCATGGCCGTCGCCAGCTCGGCCAGCTCTTCGGGCATCTGTGCCACCGGCAGGCGTGTGGTGAGCGAGCGCGCCGATACGCTGGCAGCCACCTGGCCCATCTGCCGCAACGGTCGCAGCCCGCGGCGTGCAGCCCAGGCACCGAGCAGCGCCGTGGCCAGCGCCGACAGGCCCACCGTCAGCCAGATCAGCCGTTGCATGCCCTGCAGGAAGTGCTGGTGATGGGTGATGTCGAGGTACAGGGTCAGTTGTGGCGACTGCGGGGCGCCTTGCGCCAGGTGCACGGCCAGGCTGCGGTAGTCGGTGCCTTGCGCATGCAGGGTTGCCAGCCCGTCGGGCAGTGGCGTCCGCGGCAGGCCTGTGCGGCTTTCGAACCAGGTGGCGCCGTCGCTGCCGTTGATGCGCAGGGCCAGGTCGGCCTGGTGGCCCAGTTCATCGCGCAAGGCGGGCAGGCGCGTCTGCAGCTCGGCCGGGGTGGTGATGCCGGCCAGCTGGGTGCGGAACAGCGACAGGCGCGAGTCCAGCAGTTGCTGGTCCAGTTCGACGAAGTGCTGCTCGCTGGCCCGGCTGAATATCAGGCCGGCACCGAGCGAGACAGCGGCGGTGCAGGCGGCGAACAGCAGGGCCAGGCGGCTGCCGAGGGAGACCCGACGCATCACTCAGTACGCTCTTCGAGTACATAGCCCATACCGCGTACGGTATGGATCAGCTTGTTGGGATGTGGGTCGTCGATCTTCAGGCGCAGGCGGCGGATCGCCACTTCGATCACATTGGTGTCGCTGTCGAAATTCATGTCCCACACCTGCGAGGCGATCAGCGATTTGGGCAGCACCTCGCCCTGGCGACGCAGCAGCAGTTCAAGCAGGGCGAACTCCTTGGCGGTCAGGTCGATGCGCTGGCCGGCGCGCTCGGCGCGGCGGCGGATCAGGTCCAGGCGCAGGTCGGCCAGGCCCAGGGTGGTGTCCTGGCTGGGGCTGGTGCCCCGGCGCAGCAGGCTGCGCACCCGCGCCAGCAGTTCGGAGAAGGCGAACGGCTTGACCAGGTAATCATCGGCGCCCAGCTCCAGGCCGTGCACCCGGTCTTCCACGGCATCGCGGGCGGTGAGAAACAGCACCGGGGTGTCCAGACCGGCCTGGCGCACGGCCTGGAGGATCTGCCAGCCGTCACGGCCGGGCAGCATCACGTCGAGAATCAGCAGGTCGTGGTCGCCGGTCAGGGCGAGGAACTGGCCGGTCTCGCCGTCGGTGGCCAGTTCGGTGGCGAAGCCGGCCTCGTTCAGGCCCTGGCTCAGGTACTGGCCGGTACGGGCCTGGTCTTCGACGATCAGCAGTTTCATTAAGCGGCAGGACTCCAGGTGGCAGCGAGGGAACCTGTGGGAGCGGGCGTGCCCGCGAAGCATGCAACGCGCTGTATGGCACCGGCTTCGCCGGTGTTCGCGGGCAAGCCCGCTCCTACAGGGACCGGGTGATGCTGAGATGATACGTGACGATGCACCCGCTCGCCCCAAACTGACGAAGATGTAATCCCGCTGACTTGCGCTCCAAGGCGGGGTGCAAAACCGGTAGACTAGGGGCAATTTCGAACCTTCAGGTCAGTTTCCATGCATCCCGCTGCCGAACATTCCCCGCTGGGCAAGTCCAGCGAATACATTGCCACCTATTCTCCGGAGCTGCTGTTCCCGATTCCGCGTACCGCCAAGTGGGCCGAACTGGGCGTTACCGCCCAGACCTTGCCGTGGCAGGGTGTGGATTACTGGAACTGCTTCGAGCTGAGCTGGCTGCTGCCGTCGGGCAAGCCGGTGGTGGCGATCGGCGAGTTCGCCATCCCCGCCGATTCGCCGAACATCATCGAGTCCAAGTCGTTCAAGCTGTACCTGAACTCATTGAACCAGACGGTGTTCGCTTCGCTTGGCGAACTGCAGGCGTGCCTGGAGAAAGACTTGTCCGCGGCCGCCGGCAAGCCGGTCGGCGTGAAAGTGCGCACCCTGGCCGAGGTCGAGGCCCAAGGCGTGGTGGCCTTGCCGGGGCATTGCATCGATGCGCTGGACGTTGCCATCAGCAACTATGAACAGCCGCAGCCAGGGCTGCTGCGCTGCAACCCGGAGCGGCAGGTGGAAGAAACCCTGCACAGCCACCTGCTGAAGTCCAACTGCCCGGTCACCGGCCAGCCGGACTGGGGCAGCGTGGTGGTCGAGTACAAGGGCAGGGCGCTGGACCATGCCAGCCTGCTGACCTACCTGATCAGCTTCCGTCAGCATGCCGACTTCCACGAGCAGTGTGTGGAGCGGATCTACCTGGACTTGAAGAACCTGCTGCAGCCGGAGCATTTGACGGTGTATGCGCGCTATGTGCGCCGGGGTGGACTGGATATCAACCCTTACCGCAGCACGGGGGCGATCAGCCCGGACAACAAGCGCCTGGTTCGGCAGTAAGGTTCGCAAGTACGCCGGGGGGCGCTTCGCGCCCCTATCGCGACACAAGGCCGCTCCTACAGGTACAGCGCAAGATTTGAGGCATGCGCTGTACCTGTAGGAGCGGCCTTGTGTCGCGATAGGGCCGCAAAGCGGCCCCAGTATTTCTAGATCCCCATGCTGTGCAGCGAGTTGGCAATGCTGCGCAGGGTGGCGGTGAGGTCGGGGTGGTCGGCCTCGAAGCGTTCGATCGCCAGGTTCACGCCGTCCACCAGGTTGTTGTCTGGCGTGGCTTCCTCAAGCTTCAGTTGCGCCTCGATCTGGCGCGCTTCTTCGTGCAGCGCGGCCAGCTCCTCGTCCGAAAGCGGCACGTTGCGATCCAGTTGCTCGCGCAAGCTGTTCAGGCGCTCTTGCAATTCGCGGGCAGGCATTGGCAGTTCTCCATCAATGGCTTGGCAAGCCATGGACCTCAGCGAAGCGGCAAAGGTTCTGGCCTGTCTTCAGCGTAATCCACCTGCCGTTGCTTTGCATGATCCGCGTCAAAGGTGCTGTATCAGGGTTTTTCGCCCTTGCGCCGGCGCTGGGCGATGTCCTGCAGGCAGGTGTCCAGCGCCTCCAGGTGGTCGATGACCGAGTGCACGCCCAGGCTGAACAGTTCCAGCGTCGCCTTGCCACGGGCCAGGTCCTGTTCCTGCGCAGTCATGGCTTGCCATTGCCGCGAGCTGCGGTCGCAGAACGGGCTGCAGGCTGCCAGCCCTACCGTCCACAACCCCGCGTTCAGGCCGGACTGCAGCAGGCGTGGGTCGCCGCTGACCAGCACGCAGCCGTCCAGGCGTTCGCTGTCCAGTGTCATCAGGGCTTGCCAGCAGGCATTTGGCGCCGGCCAGCGCACGCCGTTCACCGAATGCCCAGGCAGCCAGGCAGGCAGTACATGGGCCAGGCGCTTGCTTTGAGTGGCGTCGAGGTCGTCCAGCCAGATGCATGGCACCTGGCGCTGGCGCAGGCTGGCGAGGGTGGCCAGGGCGCCGGGGGCGGGCGAGGGGGCGCCATTGGCGGCTTGCACCAGGCAGCCGCGCAAGCCGAACAGCACAGCGGTGAAGGCGGGTGCAGCGTCCATGGCAACTTCCCTCAAATAGTCCGCAGGCTATTCGGCGATTGTTACCGCCCTGTGACAACGGGCACCGCGCAACAGTTGTTCACAAAATATTGAGCAGAGATGTGTAAAGCTGTTTATCAGCCCGCAAGCCTCTATACTGCCGCCGTACAGCAGCGCACCCGTTTGCGCTTGCGGCCGAGAAATTCGATGGAGAAACACCTATGCGTAGGATCGGTGCCAGTGTGATCGAACGAGTCACCCAGGCCTGTGTCTGCGCCAGCATGCTGCTGGCGCCCGTGGCAGCCACCCAGGCCGCCACCGAGGAAGATCCCTGGGAAGCGGTCAACCGCCCGATCTTCCGTTTCAACGATACCCTCGACACCTATGCCCTCAAGCCATTGGCCAAGGGCTACCAGGCGGTCACCCCGCAGTTCCTCGAAGATGGCATCCACAACATCTTCCGCAACCTGGGTGACGTGACCAACCTGGCCAACGACCTGCTGCAGTTCAAGCCCCATGCTGCGGGCGTGGACACGGCGCGGCTGATCGTCAACACCACCTTCGGCCTGGGTGGCTTCTTCGACGTGGGTACCAAGATGGGCCTGCAGCGCAACGACGAGGACTTCGGCCAGACCCTCGGCTACTGGGGCGTGCCGAGCGGCCCGTACGTGGTCATCCCGCTGCTGGGCCCGAGCACCGTGCGTGACGGCGTGGCCAAGTACCCGGATACCTACACCAAACCCTACCGCTACATCGACCATGTGCCGACGCGCAATTCGATCTTCGCCCTGGACATCATCGACACCCGCGCCGACCTGCTGTCGGCAGAGAAGCTGATCCAGGGTGACAAGTACATCTTCATTCGCAATGCCTACCTGCAGAACCGCGAGTTCAAGGTCAAGGATGGCGAGGTCGAAGACGACTTCTGATCCTGCGCGTGCTTGGTCCTGCGCAGTCCCCGTGTAGGAGCGGCCTTGTGTCGCGATAGGGCCGCAAAGCGGCCCCGGCAATTCATGCGGCGAAGCTGAATCCGGGGGTGCTGCGCAGCCCATGGCGACACAAGGCCGCTCCTGCAGGGGGGCCCAGCAGGCCCATCAATGCATCGCCAGAATCCGCAACCCGAACTTCTGCTGCCCGCCCGGCTGGTCGGCAATCCACACCACTTCGGTGCTGGCGTGCAGCCCCTTCAGCGCCGGGTGGTCGGACTCGATCCGTACCTCGATATGGTCTCCCACGTGGAAGCGCTGCGGTGCCTGCACCTGCATGCCGCCGCTGGACAGGTCCAGGCACACTGCCGCGATCACCTGGCCTTCGTGCAGCAGGCTGACCTCGGTGTCGATGCGCATGCGGATGAAATCGCGTTTCTCGCCATGGCTGGAGGGCGTGTGGGGCATGCTGCATCCTTCCCATCGGGTTGCGCTGGTCGACTTTCTTATAACTCCCGGTGATTTGCCCTGTAAAGTGCGGCGGGGTCGACCCTTGCATGCTTGAAACGCCTGCCGGATGGGAGTACCGTCTGCGCCTTACAAGGTAGCTCTCACAGTTGCCGGACAGTTGCCGGGCAGGTGATCTTGTCCTACAACTCAAAGTAGAGTGTGACCACAAAGAATTCCCGTAGCTGGCCGTCTGCCTTGCCGACACCGCTGCACCAACCTAAATCGGCGCCGTTCGCCCACATGCAGAAAACCAGTGCAACGCTGCTGATCATCGATGACGACGACGTGGTCCGTGCAAGCCTCGCCGCCTATCTTGAAGACAGTGGCTTCAGCGTCCTCCAGGCCGGCAATGGCCAGCAGGGGCTTCAGGTCTTCGAAGAACACCAGCCCGACCTCGTGATCTGCGATCTGCGCATGCCGCAGATGGGCGGCCTCGAACTGATCCGCCAGGTCAGCGAGCGCGCCCCGCAGTTGCCGGTGATCGTGGTGTCCGGTGCCGGCGTCATGAGCGATGCGGTGGAAGCGTTGCGCCTGGGCGCTGCCGACTACCTGATCAAGCCGCTGGAAGACTTGGCCGTGCTCGAGCATTCGGTGCGCCGCGCCCTCGACCGCTCGCGCCTGGTGCTGGAAAACCAGCGCTACCGCGACAAGCTCGAAGCCGCCAACCGCGAACTGGAGGCCAGCCTGCACCTGCTGCAGGAGGACCAGACCGCCGGTCGCCAGGTGCAGATGAACATGCTGCCGGAAAGCCCTTGGGTGGCCGGCGAGTTCGCCTTCGAGCACCAGATCATCCCGTCGCTATACCTGTCGGGTGATTTTGCCGATTACTTCCGGGTGGACGAACGGCGCATCGCTTTCTATCTCGCCGACGTCTCCGGGCATGGCGCGTCGTCAGCGTTCGTCACCGTGCTGCTGAAGTTCATGACCACGCGGCTGTTGTTCGAATTCAAGCGCGGCAGCAAGATGCGCGAGTTCAAACCCTCGCAGGTGCTCAGCCACATCAACCGCGGGCTGATCAACTGCAAGCTGGGCAAGCACGTGACCATGGTTGGCGGGGTGATCGATGAAGACACCGGCCTGCTGACTTACGCCGTTGGCGGCCATCTGCCGCTGCCGGTGCTGCACACCCCCGAGCACACCCGCTACCTGGAAGGCCGCGGCCTGCCGGTGGGGCTGTTCGACGAGGCCACCTACCAGGACCTGGTGGTGGAGCTGCCGCCGCAGTTCAGCCTCAGCCTGATGTCCGATGGCATTCTGGACCTTTTGCCGGGTGACACGCTCAAAGATAAAGAAACCGCCCTGCCGGAAATCGTCAGGGCAGCAGGTGGCAGCCTGGATGGGCTGCGTCAACGATTTGGATTGGCTACGCTTGGGGAGATGCCGGATGATATCGCCCTATTGGTGTTGAGCAGGAACCTTCAATGAGTACCGGTAGAATCCAGTTCGCCGAGCAGAGCGGTACCTTCGTCCTGAAATTCGTCGGTGAAGTGCGCCTGACCCTGTGTTCGGCGCTGGATGCGACGATCGAGAAGATTTTCACCGCGTTGAACTTCTCGGCGATTGTCATCGACCTGACCGAAACCGAGAGCATCGACAGCACTACCCTGGGCCTGCTGGCCAAGCTGTCGATCCTGTCGCGCCAGAAGGTGGGCCTGTTGCCGACCGTGGTCACCACCAACCCGGACATTTCCCGGTTGTTGCAGTCGATGGGCTTCGATCAGGTGTTCAACATCGTCGATCGGCCGATCCCGTGCCCGGAATGCCTGACCGACCTGCCGTCCCAGGACCAGAACGAAGACGTGGTGCGCTCGAAGGTGCTGGAGGCGCACAAGATCCTCATGGGCCTGAACGACTCTAACCGCGAAGCCTTCCATGACCTGGTCAATGCGCTGGAGCGGACCTGATCTTCAGCCTGTACCGGCCTCTTCGCGGGCACGTCCGCTCCTACAAGTACTGCGCTGCATTCGAAACCTGTGGTGATCCTGTGGGAGCGGGCATGCCCGCGAAGAGGCCGGCAAGGCCAACAAGCATTACCTGCCTGATCACCCCCGCCGCGCAAACTCGGTAGCCTCACCCCCACCCGCATCCAGCTGATACACCCGCGCCGGCCGTCCCTGTTCATCGAAGAACACCTGCCCCAACCCCGCGCCATTCCACAACCGCTCGCCAGCCTTGCTATGGCTGGGCGTACGCGGCACCACCTCCATTTCCCGCCGTTTGGTAAACCAGTTGAGCGGCGAGCGTGGCGCATACAGCCAGCGGTTGAGCCGGTCGAGCACATCCAGCAAGCGCCGCGGGAATTCGTTCTTGATCCCGCTGCTGGTCACCTGCCACAAGTGCGGGCTGCGCTGGCGGTGGCGGATCAGCACTTCATAGACGAACGAGTAATGCACGTCGCCGGACAGCACCACGTAGTGCCCCGGCGTGCGCGAGTGGCGGAAGATGTTGAGGATGACCTGCGCTGCACCGCGATGGGCCATCCAGTTCTCGGCATCCACCAGCAGCGGGTAGCCCAGCCAGCTGAACAGCTTCTGCACCGTCTCTATCAGCTTCACGCCAAAAATCGGCGCAGGCGACACGATGATCGCCGACGGGTGGTCCAGCAATGCTTGCTGCAACTCGCTCAGCGCCTCCCAGTCGAGCAGGCCGGACGGCTTGGCCAGGCTGCTTTCGCTGCGCCAGCGGCGGGTGCGGGTGTCCAGCACCAGCAAGGGTGGGTTGGTGGGCAGGCTGAACTGCCAGCCCTGGAAGCGCAGCAGTGCGCCGATCAGCTCATCCTGGGTCTGGCTGTTCAACGCCTGGCATTGCCCGACCAGGGGCTTGCAACCCTGCGGGTCGTTACCCCAGGCCTGGCACAGCAGGTAGCCGAGCAGGGCATTGCCGATGATGCGCCGCGAGAAGGGGTGGCCGTAGGCGGTTTCTTCCCACAGCGCCGAGAGGTTCCAGTCGTCGGTGATGTCGTGGTCGTCGAAGATCATCAGGCACGGCAGGTGGGCCATCACTCGCGCTACCTGGCCGAGGTTGTCGGCAAACGCCTGGATCAGCGGCAGCTCCTGCCGGTAACGGGCCTGGCGCGGTGCGGTGAGCCCGTTGGGCATGTCCAGGTTCACCAGTTGCCAGGGCACCGGTGACCACACCAGCAGGTACATGGCCATGACCTCGGCGAAGGTCACCAGATGGTTGTCGGCGTTGCTGGACGAGAAGATCGGCTTGCGCTTGCCGCCGAAAAAGCGCTCGCGCAGGGTTTCGTTGCGTTCCTGGGCCGGCAGCAGGTCGGCGCGGTGGTAATAGCAGGCCGGGTGCTGGTACAGCGCCTGGCTGTCGGGCACCACCGCGCCCTCCAGTTGCTCGTCGAACAGGCCCAGGCGCGCAATCAGGCTGTGGATGGCGCGCAGCATCGGGCCGGCGACGTCGTCGGCATAGACCTGGTCGCCGGTCATCAGCAGCACGGCGGGGCGGTCCGCGGGGCTTTCGCAGGCCTGCAGCAGGCGGTCGGCGCAGAGCAGGCCATCGGCGGCCGGAAAATGTGGCTTGCGGCAGGAGCCGTGCAGCAGGTGGTCGAGCCGATCGCGCAGCACCAGGCTTGGGCGCCGGGCGCCGGGGTAGAGCAGGTGCGGCGCCCAGCCGGCGATGCCCTGGCCGTTGATGAGCAGGTCATAGTCGAGCAGCTGGTTGCAGGGCAGCGGCTGGGCGAAGTGGATGTCCAGCAGATGGATGAAGGCGTGTTGGCCCACCGCCACCACCAGGCAATCGACCTGGGCCTCGCTTGCCGGGAAGATGAATTCGGGTTGCAGCGGTTGCGTGGCGACCAGCCAGATGGCCAGGCGCTGAGGTTCCAGGCGGCGCAGTACCGGGCCGGCGAGTACGAGGGGCAATGGGGTAGAGGAGGTCATCGACAGCTCTGAGGGCTAACCGGCCCTATCGCCGGCAAGCCAGCTCCCACAGGTACAGCGCTGATCTCGAAGGCTGTGCAGTAACTGTGGGAGCTGGCTTGCCGGCGATAGGGCCATTGAATTCAACAAACTGCTAAAGCCCGGCACTTGATGGGGGCCAGACGAAAAACGGGCGGAAAATGCTGAACACTTCCCGCCCGTCAGGCAATCCCGAAATGTATCAGGCCTTTTCAGCCATCAACTTCTCCAGCTTCTCCTGGTCCCGCGCGAACTGGCGAATGCCCTCGGCCAGTTTCTCGGTACCCATGGCATCTTCGTTCATGGCCCAGCGGAACTGGCTTTCGTTCAGCTGTTGCTTGGGCTCGCCGGCATTGCCCGGCTTCAGCACTTGCGGCAGGCTGCCCTGGTCGTCGCTGAGCTGCTGCAGCAGCTCTGGGCTGATGGTCAGGCGGTCGCAGCCGGCCAGCTGCTCGATCTGGCCGATATTGCGGAAGCTGGCGCCCATGACCACCGTGTTGTAGCCGTTGGCCTTGTAGTAGTTGTAGATGCGAGTGACCGACTGCACGCCCGGGTCTTCGGCACCCACGTATTCCTTGCCGGTGCTCTTCTTGTACCAGTCGTAGATACGGCCCACGAACGGCGAAATCAGGAACACCCCGGCATCGGCGCAGGCCTGGGCCTGGGCGAAGGAGAACAGCAGGGTGAGGTTGGTCTGGATGCCTTCCTTCTCCAGCTTTTCGGCGGCGCGGATGCCTTCCCAGGTGGAGGCCAGCTTGATCAGCACGCGGTCGCGGCCAATGCCAGCGGCTTCGTACAGCTCGATCAGCTTGCGTGCCTTGGCCAGCAGCGCGGGTTCATCGAACGACAGGCGGGCATCGACCTCGGTGGAGATACGCCCCGGGATGACCTTGAGGATGCCCGAGCCCACGGCCACTGCGAACTTGTCGCAGGCCAGGTCGACATTACCCTTGGCATCGGCCTTTACCTGCTTGAGCAGATCGGCGTAACCAGGGATGGCCGCAGCCTTGAGCAGCAGCGACGGGTTGGTGGTGGCATCGACCGGTTTCAGGCGGGTGATGGCGTCCAGGTCCCCGGTGTCGGCGACCACGGTGGTGAACTGCTTGAGTTGTTCCAGCTTGGAGGTCATGGGCGTGCTCTGTCCTGTGCAATGACTCGACATTACCCGAGCCCCGACGGCCACTCAAGGGCTCGCGAAGCGCGGTGCGAAAGGTGAGGTTTCGAGTCGCAAGCGGCCCCGAGGTTCCGTATGCACACGTCTGAAGCTGTCGCGACCCCTTGTAGGAGCGGCCTTGTGTCGCGAAAGGGCTGCAAAGCAGCCCCAGGGCTTCGCCGCTGATGCACAAATTGCCGGGGCTGCTTTGCAGCCCTTTCGCGACACAAGGCCGCTCCTACACCCGACCGCGTCAGATGCTCGGGCCGGGTTACCGCCCCTGCAACAACTCCACCGCCTGGTCGAACACCGCCAGCGGCTCCGCCGCCTTGTGGATATCCGCCGACAGCAACTGGCGGAAGCGCCGCGCCCCCTTGAACCCTTGGGCCAGCCCCAGAATATGCCGGGTAACGTGGTGCATCGCGCCACCACTTTCCATGTGCGCGACGATATAAGGCCGCAACTGCGCCAGCGCCTCGCTGCGGCTGACCACCGCCGCCTCGCTGCCGAACAGCTGCTGGTCCACCTCGGCCAACAGGTAAGGGTTGTGGTACGCCTCGCGCCCCAGCATCACCCCATCGAAGGTTTCAAGGTGTGCCTGGCACTCGTCCAGGGTCTTGATCCCGCCGTTGAGCACGATCTCCAGGTCCGGGAAGTCCGCCTTCAACTGCGCCGCCACGTCATAGCGCAGCGGCGGAATCTCACGGTTCTCCTTCGGCGACAAACCTTCCAGGATCGCGATGCGCGCATGCACGGTAAAGCTCCGGCAACCTGCCTCGCGCACCTGGCCGACGAAGTCGCATAGCTCGGCGTAGCTGTCGCGGCCATTGATGCCGATGCGGTGCTTGACCGTCACCGGGGTCGACACCGCGTCACGCATGGCTTTCACGCAATCGGCCACCAGCGCCGGGTGGGCCATCAGACAGGCGCCGATCATGTTGTTCTGCACCCGGTCGCTCGGGCAGCCGACGTTGAGGTTGACCTCGTCGTAGCCAGCCTCCTCGGCCAGGCGGGCACAGGCGGCCAGGTCGGCCGGCACACTGCCGCCCAGTTGCAGCGCCAGCGGGTGCTCGGAGACGTCGTGGCGCAGGAAACGGTGGGCGTCGTTGTGCAGCAGGGCACCGGTGGTGACCATTTCGGTGTACAGCAGGGTGTTTTTGGAAAACAGGCGCAGGAAGAAGCGACAGTGGCGGTCTGTCCAGTCCATCATAGGTGCAACGCTGAAGCGACGGGAAGGCTCAGGGCGCGTGGTTGCTGGGTTAGAGCCTGGGTTTGTGGTCATATCGTTCAACGTGTCTTGTACCAAATTCAGCAATTTCGAGGGTGTTTGTAGCAAACCGAGGGCGCGACGTAGCAAAAGTCGGCGGCAGGAGATCGGTGATTGCCAGGGCAGGCGGCTAGTTTACCAAGAGTGCAGGGCATGCGTCTGGACTCGATCTATACGCAGACCTGCAGCCTTCTGCCGGATCAACTTGACCCGCGTGACTGCGCGACGTTATAGCGGTTGATACGTTCATTGGTCATATCCATTGATCACCAGGTCTAGGGCCAGCTGGTTGAGGTAGACATCCATTGCCTCGTAGAACGATTACTTTCCGCACCTACCAACCCTCTCACGTTTATCGGGATCCTCTTGCTCCGACATTGACCGCAGCGTGATCTATCAGTTAACTGTATGTTTATACAGTTTGCCGAGCCGTCCATCATGTCCATCACATTTCTAGGAGCGCCAATCGGTGGCCCCACGCAGTTGCCGGTGTATTCGTTCCGCGTGCCTGCAGGCTTTCCTTCGCCGGCGGCGGATCACCTCGAGCGGCACATTTCCCTGGACGAGCTATTTGATCTCCGGGCGCCGCATAGGTACCTGGTGCAGGTTGAGGGCGATAGCATGCAGGGCGCCGGCATTTATTCCGGGGATTTACTGATCGTAGACCGTAGTCGCGATGCCGAGCACGGTGACATCGTAATCGCGGCCATCAATACAGAGCCGGTGTGTAAGCGGCTGTATCGGCGTAATGGTGTGGTGATCCTGCAGTCTGAAAACCCGGCCTATCCGCCGAGGTATGTTATGGAAGGTGATGACCTGGTGATCTGGGGCGTGGTCCGCTATAGCGTGCGTGACCATGCGCAGTGACCAGGTGTTCGCGTTGATCGATTGCAACGCATCCGGACCCTTACTAACCGTTAGTATTGATTTTATTCCTGTAATTCAATGTCTTACTGTTTGTAACTATTTATAGATTTTTCGAGCTCCGCATTCTACTGAATCCAGCCAATGGCAAGGATCTGCATGGCACCACACGAAATGCTGCTTCCTTAAGGCGACGATGGCTACTCACAGGCAGGATCAACGTAACGCAAGACCCCGAAAGCGGCATAGAAACCATTCATGCCCATTTTGAGGGGCATGGGCTAGCTTGCGGGGTGAGCGAGTGCAATGGCTCCCTTCTGCGGAGGGCCGTGGAATCGGTGTCCGAGTCAGCGTGGAATCCGCAATGAGGACGATGGATTTACTTCAGTTGGCTAAGCACTACACGCTGGATTTCCTCGACCCAAGGCTCGTTTCCAGCAGCCCTGCCAAGCAATTTTGCGCCTATGAGTGCGGTAAACAGGAGCAACACCTGATCTCGCGAACGGTCGAGCGAGGTCTCGCCGGCCGAAGCCTCCAGTAAGGTATCAAGCAGCAGCCTGGCACCCTGTTTATAAGCCTCGACTATTAAATTGTTATGGATAGTGGCTGCATCATGATTGAGGCCAACAATCGGACAGGTCGTTTCCTTGGCGGTTTCTGCGAGGTACCACTGCGCCAGATTTCGCAGCGCTGGAGCCGAATCTGGCGAGCTACCTGCCAGGACCGTGCTCCAGGTTTTCTGTGCCTTGAGAAAGGATCGGGCGCAGGCCTCCGCGGCCAAAGCCTCCTTCGACGAAAAGTGCTTGTAAAAGCCTCCTACAGTCAGCCCCACGGCAGCCATAACGTCGCCTACGCTCACACCTGAGTAGCCATGCTTGCGGAACAGGCTTGATGCCGTTTCGACAATCCTTTCTCGCGTAGCTTCAGCCTTGGTGCGGGTGGACAGCCTCATATGCTTATTTCCTCTTGGTATGGCCTTCCTGAGAAAATTGGCTCGCCTGTTAAAGGGGGCGCCCGGGCGGTTTGCACTGCAGCTGTTGAGCCAACAAAGCCAGGGCGGCCGCAACTCGTTTGTTTTTATCTAGATGCCACCTCGGTAGGATGAGGAGACCAACCCCCACCCAGTGCCTTGAACGCCGCGACGGCGGCACGGGCCGATTCGGTTTGCGCCTGGGCTCTCGTATCGGAGGCGCGCAGCAAGCTCTCATCCGCTTGTAGAACTTCGATCAGGCTGACGACGCCTTGCTGGTAGGAGGCAAAGGACGCCTGTCGTGCACGGGCGAGCGAATCCACACCTTGCTCAAGCAGGCCCGCCTGCTCTTCACGCTTGACCAGGGCTGAGAAGGCATTTTCCACGTCTTCGGTGGCACGCAGGGCGGCCAGTCGGTACGCCGCCAGGCTCTCGGCTTCCCGGCCCTTGGCCAGGTCGATCTGCGCGTCGATGCGGCCGAAGTCGAACAGCCGCCAACGCAGGCCTAGCACACCGGAGGCCTGGCTGGCGCCGCTGCCGAACAGGTTGCCGGACGACATCGAGGTCGCGCTGCCGATCAGCCCGCTCAGGGAGAGCTTGGGGTAATACTCGGCGATGGCGGCGCCAATCCGTGCGTTCGCAGCGACCAGGCGGCGTTCGGCCGCAATCAGGTCGGGCCGGCGTCTGAGCAGTTCGCCCGGCGATCCCACTGCTGCAATCTGCGGGGCGAGCGGAATGGCTTTCACCTTGGCAAGTTCTGCGCGGTGCGTGCCTGGCGTTGAGCCCAGTATCACATCCAATGTGTTCATCGCCGTGTCCAGGCCCGTTTCCAGCACGGGGACGGATGCCCGCACCTGGGCAAGCGCGCCCTCGACCTGATGCACCTGCAACTCGGCTGCCAGCCCCTGGTCATGCAGCAGGTGTACGGTCGCCAGCAGCTCTTCTTGCGTCTGTACCTGCCGACGTGCAACGGCGATGCGAGCTTGTAGCCCGCGGATGATGATGTAGATATCGGCAGTCTGCGCCGCCACTGCTAGTCGTGTGGCGGCAGCGCCTGCCTTCGAAGCCTGGTAATCGGCCAGTGCCGCTTCGCGCTCACGGCGCAGTCCACCGAACACATCCAGCTCCCAACTGGCGCCTAGATTAGCTTCATAGGTGTTGCCGTAGCGGTCAAAGTCAGGTGTCGAGTTCAGTACCTGGCCCAACGGGGTCTCCACCGACTGGTAGGCTCTGGCTGCTTGGCTGCCGACAGAGCCGGATGGCACTAATGCTGCTTTTGCGGCCTCTAATCCTGCACGAGCCTGAGACACGCGGGCAGTGGCTTGGGTGAGATCGAGGTTCTGCTCAAGCGCCAGGGTCACAAAGTGGGTCAGTTGCGGGTCGCCGAACCCCGCCCACCAGGCAGCAAAGTCGGCACTGGTGCTGGCCTGCCGTCGATCGACTGCCGCCTGGCCCTGGTACTGCTGCGGCAGCGGCGTGTCCGTTTGAGCGTAGTCGGGGCCGACGGTGCAGCCGGCCGAGAGGCTGGCGAGGACGAGCAGGGCAAGCGGGCGTTTGGGTGGCATGGTTTGTTCCCGGACAGGCGACGGAGAAGATATGTGACCATATTACAGTTTGGTCACTTATTGTCTATCACCGAATCGGCCTGTAGGCTATGCCCATGAACAAGACACCTTCCCCTAAAACGGCATCCCGTGGTCCGGTCGATCACGAGGTACGCAACCAGATCGTGGTCGCGGCTACCGAACACTTTAGCCTCTATGGCTACGAGAAGACGACGGTCTCCGATCTGGCCAAGGCTATCGGTTTTTCCAAAGCCTATATCTACAAGTTTTTCGAGTCCAAGCAGGCCATCGGCGAGGCAATCTGTTCGAACTGTCTGGGCCAGATCGAAGCCGAAGTCAGGGCCGCCGTCGATGAGGCCGAGCGCCCGCCGGAGAAGCTGCGGCGCATGTTCAAGGCGCTGGTCGAGTCGAGCCTGCGGCTGTTCTTCCAGGACCGTAAGCTCTACGAAATCGCCGCTTCTGCGGCGACCGAGCGCTGGTCGTCGGCACGCGCCTATGAGGGGCGCATCCAGCAGCTGATCCAAGACATCCTGCAGGAGGGACGGCAAAGCGGAGATTTCGAGCGCAAGACCCCTCTCGATGAAGCCGCGATGGCGATCCATCTGGTCATGCGCCCCTATCTCAATCCATTGCTCCTGCAGCACGGCCTCGACTACACCGACGGGGCTCCACAACTGCTGTCCAGCTTGATACTGCGTAGCCTGTCGCCCTGACAGTTGTGACTATTGACTAAATTGGTCACTAGATTCAAAGTGAGAGTCCCAACCCACTCGCCAATGGGACTCTCATGCTTTTGCGCCGCTTCACCTCATCCCTCGTCATCTGCGCATTGCCCCTTGCGCTAGTCGCCTGCGGCGAACAAGCGCCGTCCGATCCACGTACCGATGCGCCCTTGGTGCGAGTCGCCCTCGCTCAATCGGCGGCACCCGCGCCGCGCTCATTCACCGGCATCGTCGCAGCCAGGGTCCAAAGCGATCTGGGCTTTCGCGTAGCCGGCAAGGTGCTGGAGCGGCTGGTGGATACCGGACAATCGGTCAAGCGCGGCCAGGTTCTGCTGCGCCTCGACCCCGTCGACTTGAAGCTTGCCGCCCATGCGCAGCGCGAAGCGGTCGCCGCGGTGCGAGCGCGGGCGCAGCAGGCTATCGACGATGAAGCCCGCTATCGCGCGTTGCGCGGCACCGGCGCGGTATCGGCGTCGGCCTACGACCAGTACAAGGCTGCGGCGGATGCGGCGCGGGCCCAGCTCAGCGCGGCCGAGGCCCAGGCGGAAGTCGCCGGTAATGCGACACGCTACGCCGAGCTGTTGGCCGATGCCGATGGCATTGTCATGGAGACGCTGGTCGAGCCCGGTCAGGTCGTCAGTGCCGGCCAGCCCGTGGTGCGAGTGGCGCATGCCGGGCCTCGGGAAGCCGTTATCCAGCTACCGGAAACCCTGCGCCCTGCGGTCGGCTCTGTCGCCCAGGCCACACTCTTCGGCAAAGACAACATCAGCGTTGCGACCCATCTGCGCCAACTCTCGGATGTCGCCGACCGCCTGACCCGCACCTTCGAGGCGCGCTATGTGCTGGAAGGCGAACTCGCCAGAGCGCCCCTGGGTACCACCATCACCGTGCAGGTAGCGAACGGGCAGGCCGATCAGCAATTCAACCTGCAGGTACCGATCGGCGCCTTGTACGACGCGGGCAAGGGGCCGGGTGTGTGGGTCATCCGGGGAGAGCCCGCTCAGGTAGCCTGGCAGCCGGTCACTGTGCTGCACCTGGACGACGAGCATGCCCGCATCACTGGCCAGCTCAAGCAAGGCGAGCAGATCGTCGCGCTCGGGGCACACCTGCTGCGTGAAGGTCAGCACGTTCGGGTCGACGGTCAGCCAGCTGTTGCGGTGGCCGAAGGAGGCCGCCCATGAGCGACGGTCGGTTCAACCTCTCGGCGCTTGCCGTGCGCGAGCACTCCATCACCCTGTTCCTGGTCTGTCTGATCTCGCTGGCGGGGCTACTCGCCTTCTTCAAGCTGGGGCGGGCAGAGGATCCGGCCTTTACGGTCAAGGTGATGACCATAGTCACCGCCTGGCCCGGTGCCACGGCCCAGGAAATGCAGGATCAGGTCGCCGAGAAAATCGAAAAGCGCCTGCAGGAGCTGCGCTGGTACGACCGCAGCGAAACCTACACGAGACCCGGCCTGGCTTTCACCACCCTGTCGCTGCTCGATACCACGCCTCCCTCGCAAGTGCCGGAGGAGTTCTACCAAGCCCGCAAGAAGATCAGCGACGAGGCGAAGACGTTGCCGTCCGGCGTGATCGGGCCGCTGGTCAACGACGAATACTCGGACGTCACCTTCGCCCTGTTAGCGCTCAAGGCCAAGGGCGAGCCACAGCGCCTGCTGGTGCGCGACGCGGAGGCGCTGCGTCAGCGGCTGCTGCACGTGCCGGGAGTGAAGAAGGTCAACATCATCGGAGAGCAGGCCGAACGCATTTTCGTTGAGTTCTCCCATGAGCGCCTGGCAACGCTAGGGATCGGTCCGCAGGAGGTATTCGCCGCGCTCAATGCGCAGAATGCCCTGACGCCGGCCGGTTCCGTGGAGACCAAGGGGCCGCAGGTGTTCCTGCGCCTGGACGGCGCCTTCGATGAGCTGCAGAAGGTTCGCGACACGCCGGTGGTGGCCCAGGGGCGTACCCTGAAGCTGTCGGACGTCGCCACGGTCAGGCGCGGCTATGAGGACCCGGCGACCTTCCTGATTCGCAACGGTGGTGAACCGGCTTTGCTGCTGGGCATCGTCATGCGCGAAGGCTGGAACGGTCTCGACCTGGGCAAAGCCCTGAACGACGAAGTGAGTGCAATCAACGCCGAGCTGCCGCTGGGCATGAGCCTGAGCAAGGTCACCGACCAGGCCGTCAATATCAGCGCTTCGGTCGACGAGTTCATGATCAAGTTCTTCGTCGCGCTGCTAGTGGTCATGCTGGTGAGCTTTATCAGCATGGGCTGGCGGGTGGGCGTGGTGGTCGCGGTGGCCGTGCCGCTGACGCTGGCGATGGTCTTCGTGGTGATGGCGGCGACCGGCAAGAACTTCGACCGCATCACTCTGGGCTCGCTGATCCTGGCCCTGGGCCTATTGGTGGATGACGCCATCATCGCCATCGAGATGATGGTGGTAAAAATGGAAGAGGGCTACAGCCGGATCCAGGCCTCCGCCTACGCCTGGAGCCATACGGCGGCGCCGATGCTGTCTGGAACCCTGGTCACCGCTGTGGGCTTTATGCCCAACGGTTTTGCCCGCTCTACGGCCGGCGAATACACCAGCAACATGTTCTGGATCGTCGGCATCGCGCTGATCGCCTCGTGGCTGGTTGCGGTGATCTTCACGCCCTATTTCGGCGTCAAGCTGCTGCCCGAGATCAAAAAGATCGAGGGTGGGCATGAAGCCATCTACGATACCCCGCGCTACAACCGTTTTCGTCGTCTGCTGGGCCGCGTAATCGCACGCAAGTGGCTGGTCGCCGGTTCGGTGATCGGCCTTTTCGTCACGGCGATACTCGGCATGGGGTTGGTGAAGAAGCAGTTTTTCCCGATCTCCGACCGACCCGAGGTGCTGGTCGAGGTACAGATGCCCTACGGCACCTCGATCGCCCAGACCAGCGCCGCCACGGAGAAGGTCGAAGCCTGGCTGGCCCAGCAGGAAGAGGCCAAAATTGTCACGGCCTACATCGGCCAGGGCGCGCCACGCTTCTTCATGGCCATGGGGCCGGAGCTACCGGATCCGTCGTTCGCCAAGATAGTTATCCGTACCGACAATCAGGACGAGCGCGAAGCATTGAAGCATCGGCTGCGCCAGGCGATTGCCGAGGGTCTGGCCAGCGAGGCGCGGGTGCGCGTTACCCAGCTGGTGTTCGGCCCGTACTCGCCGTTCCCCGTTGCCTATCGGGTCACCGGCCCCAACCCGGACAAGCTGCGCGAAATCGCGGCGGCGGTACAGCAGGTGATGGACGCCAGCCCGATGATGCGCACGGTCAATACCGACTGGGGCACGCGCGTGCCGACGCTGCACTTCAGCCTGCAACAGGATCGCCTGCAGGCCGTGGGACTGACCTCCAGCGCCGTGGCCCAGCAACTGCAGTTTTTGCTCAGCGGTGTACCCATCACCGCCGTGCGCGAGGACATCCGCACAGTTCAGGTGATGGCACGTGCGGCTGGCGATATTCGTTTCGATCCGACCAAGGTTATGGACTTTACCCTGGCAGGTGCCAACGGGCAGCGTATCCCACTGTCGCAGGTCGGCGAGGTGGAGGTGCGTATGGAAGAGCCGATTATGCGCTGGCGCGACCGTATGCCGACTATCACCGTACGCGGCGATATCGCCGAGGGTCTGCAGCCGCCGGATGTGTCGACGGCCATTAGCCGACAATTGCAGCCCCTGATCGAGCAGCTGCCGAGCGGCTACCGTATCGAGCAGGCGGGCTCCATCGAGGAGTCGGGCAAAGCGAGCAAGGCGATGCTGCCGCTGTTCCCGATCATGCTGGCCGTCACGCTGATCATCATCATTCTGCAGGTGCGCTCGATCTCGGCGATGGTCATGGTGTTTCTGACCAGCCCATTGGGGCTGATCGGGGTGGTGCCCACGCTGATTCTGTTCCAGCAGCCATTTGGCATCAACGCACTGGTCGGGCTGATCGCGCTGTCGGGCATCCTGATGCGCAACACGCTGATCCTGATCGGGCAGATCCGCCACAACGAACAGGCAGGCCTGGACCCGTTCCGCGCGGTGGTCGAGGCTACCGTACAACGCGCCCGGCCGGTGATCCTCACCGCACTGGCGGCGATTTTGGCCTTCATCCCGCTGACCCACTCGGTGTTCTGGGGAACGCTCGCCTACACCCTAATCGGCGGCACCTTCGCCGGCACCGTGCTGACCCTGGTGTTCCTGCCGGCCATGTATTCGATCTGGTTCAAGATCAGGCCCGGCAACGGCAACGATGGCAGCCTGGCCGGCGTGGACAGGGTGCCCCCAGTGCGGCAGATGGCAGACCTTAAACTTCCCTGAACGAGAGAAACCACCATGGCGAACTCAAAAGTTGTGCTTGTTACCGGCGTGTCATCGGGTATCGGCCGCGCCGCCGCGGAGCGCTTTGCCCAACGCGGTTGCCGGGTATTCGGCAGCGTGCGCAACACTGCAAAGGCACAGCCCATAACCGGCGTCGAGCTAGTCGAGATGGATATCCGTGACGAGGCGTCGATCAGGCAGGGCGTTCAGCACATCATCGCCCAGGCCAGCCGCATCGACGTGCTGGTCAACAGCGCGGGGATGACCCTGCTCGGCGCGACGGAGGAGACTTCGATTGCTGAAGCCCAGGCGCTGTTCGACACCAACCTGTTCGGCATCCTGCGTACCACCCAGGCAGTACTGCCGCATATGCGCGAGCAAGGCGCCGGGCGCATCGTCAACGTCAGCTCGGTGCTGGGTTTCCTGCCGGCGCCGTACATGGGACTTTACTCGGCCTCCAAGCATGCCGTGGAAGGGCTGTCCGAGACCCTGGATCACGAGGTGCGCAAGTTCGGCATTCGTGTCGCCCTGGTCGAGCCGTCCTTCACCAAGACCAACCTGGACCTCAATGCGCCCCAGGCGGCTTCCAGGATCGCGGCCTACGACAGCGAGCGCGGCGTCGTTGCCCAGGCCATACAAAGGAATGTCCAGAAGGCGCCGCAGCCCGAGGGGGTCGCCTCGACCATGGTCGAGGCCGCCTTGGGGGCCTGGAAAATGCGCCATACGCCCAAGGGCGAGGCCGCCCTGCTGAGCAAGCTGCGCCGTTTCATGCCGACCGGCCCAGTCGCGAAGGGCCTGAGGAAAACGTTTGGCCTCGCCTGACATCCCGTCCGGGCGTCACATCGCATTTGAACAGACACGCATGTATTAAGCGAGAGACTCCATGAACGCCCCCGACAGCCAGACCATCATGCCCTCTCCTGCCAATAAGGCACAGGCAGCGCCGAGCACGCATACCAGCAACGCCTCACCTTGGCGGGTATTTGGGGTGGTCAGTTTGGCGGTGTTTCTGGTGTCGATGGACGGCACCATGCTGTTCGCGGCCTTCGGTTCCTTGCGAGAAGGTTTTCCTCTGGCAACTCCGGCGGATCTCTCCTGGGTGCTCAATGCTTACACGATGGTCTATGCCGCGATGCTGATCCCGTCCGGTGGCTTGGCCGACAAGCATGGGCGAAAAAAGGTGTTTCTCGGCGGCGTTGCGCTGTTCCTGGCGGCATCTACCGCCTGTGGTTTGGCAAACAACGTGGGATGGCTCGTTGCGGCAAGAGTACTGCAGGCTATCGGCGCTGCACTGCTGACACCCGCATCGCTCTCACTCGTACTGGCGGCGTTCCCGCAAAGCCAGCGCGCCGTGGCGGTCAGCCTATGGGGGGCCGTCGGTGGCCTGGCCGCGGCGGTGGGGCCCAGCCTGGGGTCGTTCGTGATCGCATCGGTCGGCTGGCAGTGGGCGTTCTACCTGAACCTGCCTGTGGGCCTGCTTGCACTGTGGCGCGGCGCAACGCTATTGACGGAAGCAACCCAGCAAGCCAGGCCCCGTCCACTGGATCTGCTGGGCATGGGCCTGCTGATTATCGGCATCGGTGCCCTGGCGCTGTCCATCGTGCAATCGGAGTCGCCTGCCTGGTCACGCCATGAACTGCTGAGCGTTGCAGGTATCGGCCTAATGGGCATCGTCGGATTTGTCGTCTGGGCACGGGTCGCCAGCGCGCCGCTGGTGGATTTGAGCTTGTTTCGCAACCCTACTTACCGCTACGTCAACCTCGCAAGCTTGAGTTTCAGCATCGCGTTTTCGATGATGTTTTTCGCTTTCTTCTTCTACATGAACTCGATTTGGCACTACTCGCTGCCACTGGCAGGCCTGGCAATTACACCTGGTCCACTGCTGGTGACTCCGGTCGCCGCTCTGTCCGGTCGGCTCGCGAGTAGGCATGGCCACCGCCCACTGCTGCTGGCGGGCTGTCTGGTCTACGCGGCCAGTGGACTGTGGTTTTTGCTGGTACCGGGAGCCGAGCCGGCGTACCTGACGCAGTGGCTGCCGGGCATGCTGCTCAGTGGGATTGGTGTGGGCATGGTAATGCCGTCGCTGTCGGGAGCTGCGGTCAGCCGCTTACCTGCGAACCAATACGCCGTGGGCGGCGCTATCAACCAGGCAATCCGGCAAATTGGTTCCGTCATGGGCGTCGTCCTCACCGTGCTGCTGCTCGGCAGTGCCGGTTTGCAACGCGTCGACTTCGATGCCGTTTACCTGTGCCATGTCGGCTTGGCGCTGTTGACCGCAGCCTTGTGCCTGCCCGTCAACACGCGGCCAGCAACCCTCGTCAAACCCAATGACTCGGACGCAAGCCGAGAAACTACCAGGTAAAAAATCTGTACCTGCCCTGTCGGAGAGATCTATGGACATCGAGCAGAAATCCTTTGTCTGGACAAGCCAGCAGTCGGACGCAATGCAGCGCATGCGCGAAGGCGGCGGCAAGCCGGGGCTCGCCCGGATGGAACAACTCGCCGGCAAGAGCGGCCGCGAAATTCTCGAAGCCATGATGTCCGGCGAGCTGCCGTACCCACCCATGAACGAGACCATGAACATGACGTTGTTGGCGGTGGAAAACGGCCGTGCCGTGTTCCAGGGCATCCCGCTGCCGCAACACTACAACCCGCTGGGCACGGTGCACGGCGGCTGGCTCGCCACATTGCTGGACTCAGCCCTGGGCTGCGCAGTGCAAACCACGCTGCCGGCCGGACGCTCCTACACCACGGCCGAACTCAGCATCAACATCGTGCGATCTGCCTCCCACAAGATCGGCCCGTTACGGGCGGTCGGCACGCTGATCCACGGCGGGCGGCAGATCGCCACGGCCGAGGCCCGTGTCGAAGACGAGACAGGCAAGCTCTATGCCCATGCGACCACTACCTGTTTCGTCTTCGACGTGCCGACGGCTTGACGGCGAAGTGCGCATGGCCGGAACCGAGCGTATAAGCGACTAGAAAGCAACCGGGCGGTGCGCGTTGCGAGGCGCCGACCCTGTGACAAGCGAGGTGAGATTATGAGTGTCCGCAATGCAGTTCGAATCGTGGTGACCGGCACAGGTGTGGTCAGCCCCCTGGGCTGCGGCACCGAGACTGTCTGGTCACGCCTGCTGGCAGGGCAGTCGGGCATTCGAGCGTTGCCCGCCAAGTTGAGCGAAGGTACTGGCTGCGCGGTGGGTGGCCGGGTCCCTACCGTGGAGGACGATCCGCATGCGGGTTTTGACCCTGAGCGAACCATCGCCACCAAGGAGCGCAAGAAGATGGATCGCTTTATCGAGTTCGCCCTGGTCGCCGCCGATGAAGCCCTGGCACAGGCTGGCTGGCAGCCGACAGACGAAGCGCAGCGACAACGAACTGCGACCATCATTGCCTCCGGTGTCGGCGGCTTCGGTGCCATCGCCGAGGCGGTTCGCACCACGGACGAACGCGGCCCGCGACGACTGTCGCCATTCACCGCACCTTCCTTTCTGGGCAACATGGCCGCCGGGCAGGTTTCCATCCGCCATGGCTTCAGCGGCCCGCTCGGGGCTCCGGTGACTGCCTGCGCGGCCGGCGCGCAAGCCATCGGCGATGCGGCCCGGCTGATCCGCAGTGGCGAAGCGGATATCGCCGTATGCGGCGGAACCGAAGCCGCGATCCATCGCGTCACGCTCGGCAGCTTCGCGGCGGCGCGTGCCCTGTCCAGCGGATTCAACGACCGGCCTCGGGAAGCATCGCGCCCGTTCGACCGCGACCGGGATGGCTTCGTCATGGCCGAGGGCGCCGGCCTGCTGGTGATCGAATCGCTGGAGCATGCCCTGGCCCGCGGCGCCCAGCCGCTGGCGGAACTGGTCGGCTACGGCACCAGCGCCGATGCCTATCACCTGACCGCCGGCCCGGAGGACGGCGACGGCGCCCGCCGGGCCATGCAGCAGGCGTTACGCCAGGCCGATATCGCGCCAAGCGAGGTGCAGCACATCAACGCCCATGCGACCTCCACGCCGGTGGGCGACCGCGGCGAACTGGCCGCCATCCGCTCGGTGTTCGGCAGCGAATCGGGCGTGGCGATCACCTCGACCAAGTCCAGTACCGGCCACCTACTGGGTGCCGCCGGTGGCGTCGAGGCCATCTTTACCGTCCTGGCGCTACGCGATCAGGTCGTCCCGCCCACGCTCAATCTCATCCATCCCGACGAAGCGGCTGAGGGGCTAGACCTGGTCGCCCTGAATGCCCGGCACATGACGATCCGTCATGCGCTGTCGAACGGTTTCGGCTTCGGCGGCGTCAACGCCAGCCTGTTGTTTCGCCGCTGGGAGTCTTGAGCATGAGCCACCTCACGCAGAAGGACAGGCGCCGTGATAAACGTCGGCGCGAGATACTGGGGGCGGCGAGCGATGTGTTCACCGCATTCGGCTACGACCTGGCGAACATGCAAGCCATTGCCGACTCCGCCGGGGTGACTAAGGCCACCCTGTATGCGCACTTCGGCGACAAGGAGCAGCTGTTCCGAGCCGTCATCGATCACTGGTTGGAGGAGCTGCCGGAGCCGAAGCTGCCGTGTCAGGCAACGGGCGGGTTGCGCGCCTGTCTGCAGGAAGCCGCAGGTGAACTGCTACAGCAAAGCACGCATCCGGCCTTTCATGCTCTCACTCATATACTGCTGCGATCCAACCGAATTCCGCAGAAGCGCTGGCGCCAACGCCATCGCCCCTACCAGGCCTATCTTGAAAGGGCTTTGTCCCAGTCCAGACGCTGCAACGATCCCAGGCAGGCCTCCATCCAGTTTCTTCTGCTGGCGGTCGGAAGCATCGATTGCAACAACCTTATGGCGGTGAACGAATCGCGCGTTAGCGCCGCAGTGGAACTGTTCGTCCAAGCCTATGCGTGAGGCAAAGATCACCCGATCCGTTGGCATTGAACGCAGCGCGTAAGGTTGCTTTAGGTAACTACCAGAGCAACCTCAAGCTGGGTAGAGATCCTAGCTAGCGATGATGATCGACTGCTTTTGGCCGATTTCTGCCCGAACTGGAAGCACCAGGTCGTTCCCTGCCAGTTTAGGATCATGAAGCATGCCGGTCAGATTCGATGCAAATGACTGGTCAGATCGAGTGCTAATGGCTGGGCAAAGGCTGTGCAACTACTCAATCTGGATCGTCGGAAAGCGCATAAATGGCGGTGCTATGGGAGCATTATCAGTAGCGGGTTTAGAGAATGACTGCTATCGGGGTTACGTCAGAATATGCACGGGGGCAGGTCGATCACCTTGGAGTCGCTCTGCTTCGCCTGTAGAAGTCGGTTCTCGGCTAGCAAAACCTCGTTGATGGAGGCAAGGCTGGCTACCTTGGCGCGCAGTCCCTCTATCTCCCGGCGAAGCGCGCGATTCTTCTCACGCTCCGCACAGAGATCTTGGTGTTTCACGTCGCGTTGGGCGCGACTGGAACGCCCTTGAGCATCGCGGATCGCCTCAGCGATTATGGGGTAGTGGTTGTGAATCAGCGCCGTCGAAACGCCCGCCTCGCGCGCCACAGAGGCGATAGTGACCTTGGATTCTCCGGTATGTGCCCGGCCACGCTGGATGCGGGCGAGCGCGAGTTGCAAATCCCGCTCACGAGCGTCCGAGGGCTTGCGTTTGGTCGTCATGCTAGGTTCATCTCCGGGGCGTATCCAAGCTGCACGAGCACGTCACGGCAACGCTGCAGGTCGCGCACGATGCGCTGGCGGCCACCGTCCCCAATGTCGTTACAATCCAGCAATCCCTTCAGGTTGTCGTAGAGACGCTGGTATACGCCAATGTGGCTGCGCCCAATTACTGCGTTGTGGCAGTCGCCGCAGCGAGTCCGCTCTAATGTGTTGCCGATGCAACGGTCGTCGCTGGCGGTGCACCAGGCGTGGCCATTGCTGCGGATCGCGGTGCTCTCGGAAATTGAGGTCACCATCGATGCATGACTCTCGAAGATGGCGAGGTTCGCCGGATCGCGCCGCCAGCGCTTGATCGAGCGACCGTAGCCTCCGGCCAGCGGTTCGTCCTCCATCCAGGTGTCAACGACGCCGAACTTGATGTCTTCGAGTTCTGCCTGGATGTCGCTGTACAACTCGATGTCGAGGTGCTGACCCCAGTCCTCGTCCATGGAGTAGCCCAGCGTCATGTCCATGGACCAGTGTGCGAAGTGCTCGCGCATGTAGCGCAAGTCGCCGAATTGGCTGTGCGCCGCGTAGTTGGCGAATTTGCGGCGGAATTGATGGCTGGCGAGGTTCCAGTCCACCCCACAGCCCTGCACGAACGCTTTGAGGGCATGGTTCCATGTAATGCCCGACAGGGTGCGAACTAAATTGCCCTTTGCAGGGCACACCCCGAGAAAGAGTGCATGGTGATGCTTATGCGCCGTGGCGATTTCTGGGTCGCGCAGATTGACCCTTCGTCGCTCGGCAATCTCGGCGGCGATCATAGCCTGATACGGCTCGGCCCAACGCTCCATCATGCGCAACACGCGCACGGCGACTTCGGGGATCATCCAGTCGTGTACCCCAGTGTCGGTCTTATCCGACCTGGAGCGCATCCAGTGATAGATCGTTCCCTCGTCGTCCTCTGTGCAGCGGTGCGCGCCCGACTGGATGTTGGCCAGTTCGTGGTTGCGGCAACCGGAGGTGCTGGCCAGCACGATGTAGCAGGCAGTCCGTAGATCAAGGATCGCCTGATTAAATGCCCCCAAGCCGCCATCCCAGCCCAAAGTGGCGAGGTGGCGGTTTTTAGCCTCTATGACTGTTCTGGTAACCTGCCTTCTCCGTTGTGCTGCGACGGCATTGAGGGCATCGCGTAAATCGAGTAGCGCCTTGCCGTGCTGAACCTGTTGATAGGCTCTCTCGAACAGGGCGCAGAACACCTCATCCGGCATCAGCGGTGTTTTGCCACCCTGTTTACGAGCCGTGCCGCTGCCGGCCAGCGCATTCGCGGAAGTATCAGGCCAGGGATGCAGAGGGATCGGATCGTGGGTGTACTGGCTCAATTCATGAAGCGCCTCGACTGCCATGAAGCGGCGCTCAAGGGCGCTCTGAGACAGCGGCTTACCCTGGTTCCGGCTCGTCTGCTTGTACGCCCGACACTCGGCAACGTAGTTCGCGCAGACCATGGGTGTCACCGCGCCGAAGTGATTGAGCTTGAGCGCGTTTAGAAACCGTAGGAAGGGCAGCGCATTCTCAAAAAAATTTCGCAAAGTGCTCGCTTTGGGGCGCTTCTGCCCCGCGCGACCGCGCCGCAGGTAGCGGTACAGCAGAGCCTTCATCACGTCCTTAAACGCACGGGGCACGCGGCTGAAGTCCTGGCGCCGCAAGTTGTCTGGCACGTTGCTGGTAAAGCCGTCCAGCTGCCAAATATCGTCGCCGTAGCGGCTGAGGATGACCCAGTGCCCCTCGACCTGGATGGCGCTCACGATGAGTGCGTCGCGATCGCTCTTGGGTAGGTCGCATATTTCCCCCGGCTGGGACTCGATGTTCGCCCAAGATAGCGTGACTAGGTTATTGCCGCTCATGCAAAGATCTCCAGCTTTTCCACCACATCGGACGACCAGAACGGGTGCGGCTCGCGGCGCGCACGCTCGCGGGCGGCTTCGACGGCCGCCGGCTTGAAAGTCCCGCGCCGCAGCCCCTCAGCTACAATGTAGTCGTCAATCAATCGAGGAATGTGCGCGTATTCCTGTGTCCAACGCCGCTTGTCTATGCGTGTGCGCTCCGTGAATACACGGAAGTAGAAGCTGAATAGGCGGTGCAGATCTTCCTCCGTCACTGCGTAATGCTTGCAGCGCAGACAGTTGAGGAACGAAAAACACGCTGCCCCTTCACGTTTCGGTGCGTACTGGCCATTCATCGGGTCGCCGCAGCGCCCCATCGGGGTGGTCTGGTAGGTCGCGCCGATGGTGCGGGTCAGTAATTCTTGAACAAGTATCTCGCCCATAAATTTCCAGTTGCGCCTCGCGTCCCCGCTAGGTGCCAAATAATTTCGCCCGGCCACCTGTGGCGTGTTGCCAAGCGCGATGGCCGTAGTCACCAGGTCGCCCCCTAGTAACTCGAAAATTCGGTTGGCGAACGTTTTGCGGAGGCGAGAGATGTTGATGCGCAGCGGTTGGCCGTCGATATCGGTAAGCCCGTGGTCGGCCACGAGTTTTTTGATCGCCAGTTTCAACGTCCCGTCAGTCAGTGCAATGACCCGGCCGGGGCCTGGGCCGCGATGCACGCGATACAGCCACACGCGATCCTTGAGTTCGTCTGGGGCCTCCGCGCACAGCGGCTCGCTGTGGGCAAGGATGCGTCGTATCAGGCGCTCGACATTGGTCTTGACGGTTGGCGTGGATTCCAACAGATGTGCAGTCGTGTTCTCGGCGCGCAGCGCCACCTTGTGGCTGGTGTGGCCGCGGCGCTTCCAAAGGACCAGGAATACGCTGTTGTCCTTGGGATGGGCGCGCAGGCAATTGCGCTCCATCTCCAGCAGCGGCGTGGAGTTTCGCCCGGTGTGCAGTGCTACAGTCAGCAGGGCATAAGCCAACAATTCGCCAGTTACTGGGATATCGTCGTGCCAGATCGGCATGACCGCTTGCCTGAGTGCGGTGGTGAACGCCTGCCGCTGACGCTTCGGCAGCGGCGTTTCGCCCTTATGCTTGCCACTGTTTGGAAACGGATTTCGTGGGAAAGTCGCATCGTCCCCCGTGGAGACTAACGAAATAAGGCTACGCTGGCCCAACGCATGAAGGACGGACTTCGCGCTGGTGTAGTGGCCCCTCTGGCTAAGGGTGCTGATGCCCAGTCCAGCGAGGTGGCCAAGAAAGCCGTCAATTACAGCGCGATTAATATCGTCCAGGGTCAGCCCGCGCCCGAGCGCGGTTGCGCGCAGTGCAATGTAGTTTAGAAAGTGACGTAAACCACCTTTACAGATACTCGCCACGGAACTGGCCTCGAGCCCGCCGTCCTGCCGGGCCAGGAAGCGTTCGATCTGCCGCTGGCAGGCATAAGTGATCGGATCAATGCCCGTGCCGTACCAAGGGGCGAAGTCGATGCCCCGGGAGCGAGTGGCATTGCGCTCGAAGGCCACTACAGTAGTGGCCGGCGGAATCGCCTCCGGGAGAACGACAACATGACCCGCCGCATCGCGGCTGTGCTCGACATGTGGGACGCTGAGGTCGGTCCTATTGAATACCTTGCGTTTGCCCATTAGACCGCTCCAGCCCTTCATTCAATTCATCGTCGTAGGCCAGCACCGCGTCGTCGGCCAGTTCGTTGACCAAGTGCAGATAAACCATCGTCGTCTGAATGGAGCTATGGCCAAGCTGCCGCTGCACGAACACCAGCGGATCCGCCCCAGCGCGGTTTCGCTGGAGCGTGACTAGGGTATGGGTGGCGTAGGTGTGTCGTAGCATGTGGGTATGGACCCTGATACCGGCTCGCTTGCCGGTTTCCCGGACGATACGTGCGACGCGCTTGCCATCATCAGAGTAGGGCTCACCAAACTGGTTCAGGAACAGCGTCTCATGTTTGGTGCGGCTCAATGATGCCCGCTCACCGCGAACCTGCACTACATAACGATGCAAATCAGCGAGGAAGCGGCGACTGATGTAGATGTCGCGTGGTTTGCTGCCCTTGGTGCGCATGCCATGACCATCGTGTGGATCGAGGCGAATCCGGATGTTGCGCTCGCGCCTACCGGCTTTATCCGGATCGAAGATGTAGGCAAGCGGGAAAGAGGCGATTTCCTCCCGGCGCAGTCCCGTCTGAAGGCCGAGCCGAATCATCATGCGGTGATGCGGATTTTCCTGCGTCGCCAGCAATGCCTTGATCTCATCCATGCTTAGAAACTTCGGAAGCGCCCGATGCTTGCGCGGCATGACGTCGTTCACCATTGCTTTGGCGCCGCCGGCATCAACGTGGGCAAGGAAGCCGAGGACGCGTTTGACCGTTCGTTCCTCATAGCCAAACGGCAGTCTGCTCACCCATCCCTGCTGCTGTGCATACTCGTAGAACTTGCACACATAGTGCAGCCGTTGACGTGTTGTTGATGAAGCCAACTTGCAATCCACCAGGGAGTAGTCCCGGTAGGCCCCTACGACACTCTTGGCCTCGCCACGTTCCACGTCGCGCCAGTCAAGGTCATGAACTTGGAGGAAACTAAAAAAGTCATACAGCGCACGCCCTGTGCTTGGCCATGACTTTCGTGACCCAATAGCGCCACGCAACAGGTAGTGGCGAAAGAATTCATTGGCCGGGACGCAACTGTCCATCGTGTCCCAAAGCAGGATCGGAAAGCCTGGATAAGGACGACCGGCAATCACCAAGTCCTCGGTAGCCCACACAAGCTCCATCAACATCCCTCCGTCTCTGACCATCCCCATTGCTTCTAAAGCTGTTTTTAGATCTTTCTTAAATCATTGTTTATAAGCCTATTTCATTCCTAACCTTTAGCAAGCCCCGGAACAACTCGTTCTATGCGAGCTGTGAGCGTGTGTTCCGGCCGGATCTGGCCAAGACCCCCATCGTGGTCCTGAGCAACAACGACGGCTGCGTGATCGCCAGGTCGTACGACGCGAAGCCGTTCGTCAAAATGGGTGAGCCTTACTTTCAATGCAAGGACACGCTGCAGCGGCACGGCATTGTGGCCTTTTCATCAAACTATGCGCTCTACGGCGACATGAGCGAGCGCGTAATGTCGCTGATTGAATCAATGGTTCCGGCGGCGGAGGTGTATTCGATCGATGAGTGCTTTGCCGATCTGACTGGGGTTCAGGGCAGTCTCACCGAGTTCGGCCGCCAGGTGCGGGCCAAGGTGCTCAAGTGCACCGGCATCCCAGTAGGGGTAGGTATTGCCCCTACCAAGACACTCGCAAAACTGGCCAACCATACCGCGAAGCGCCTGCAGGCGCAGACCGGAGGCGTGGTTGATATTTGCGACCCGTTCAAGCGGGACTGGGTGTTGCGCAACACCGAAGTCAAGGAAGTCTGGGGGATCGGCAGGCGGATGACGGTGCACCTTGAGGCGATGGGCATTCGCACCGCGATGGACTTGACCAAGACGGACCCGTGGACGCTGCGCCAAAAGTTCAGCGTTGTCGTTGAGAAGACAGCCCGGGAGCTTGCCGGCACACCGTGCCTTGACCTCGAGGAGACTGCCCCGCCCAAGCAAGAGATTTGCTGCAGCCGTATGTTTGGCAAGCGCCTGACTGAATTGGCGACGATCAAGCAGGCGGTGGCCAGCTATGCCGGCCGAGCGGCCGAGAAACTCCGGGCGCAGGGATCTGTGTGCAAGCGTATGCGAGTAAGCATCCGCACGGGCATGTTCAACCCGGACGAAGCCAAGTACGCCAAGGGCGTGCTGGTGGAGCTACCGTATCCCACCAACGATACGTTGCTGCTCACCAGGGCGGCCACCGAGGCGGTGGAGCAGGTCTACCGGCCAAGGTATCGATTCAGCAAAGCCGAGGTGCTGTTGATGGATCTACGGCAGCCGGGCGAGTTCACCGATGACATGTTCGCGGTCACGCAGCCGGTGGCATGCGACCGACTGATGTCGGTGCTGGACGAGATAAATGGGAAGTACGGCCGGGGAACGATGCGTTCGGCCAGCGTCCCCCGTACCCCCGATTGGGGGATGCGCCGAGAGATGATGAGTCGTTCCTACACGACTCGGATCGATCAGCTATGGCGGGTACGCTGAATCCATATGAGCTTCTACTGGAATGAAGTGGGAACTCTCTTCATAGGGGCTTGTTCTGATCTGGCCTCTGCGTCAATCTCTCCTTATCTCAACCGCTAATTGGGTTGATCGATCTGAAGTCAGAACTCAGGAGAACCTATGCTTTTTGAAAGTACGCTGCCCTACAAAGGCTTTTTCTTAGAGAATCCTGTAGAGATTGATAGTCCTGTCGCGGTGCTCACAGGAAAGAACGGCGCAGGAAAAACCCGATTTCTAGAGGCAGCTCGGAGTGCTATGCAGGTAACTGATGGTGGACGGTTTATTCCTTCTGCGAACATAGCTTATGTGCCCTCTACAACGATGCAAGGCCGCATCAGCAACGGCTATGCACGCGACGAACACCATACTCGGCTGGCCATGGTGGTTGGCTGGTTTAATAGCCAAAAGGAGGTTTTCGCGTCCCCTTATCGGGATGAGCCGCATTATAATCAAATGAATCCTGGGGCCCCCTATAATTTTGAGCAAATGTATAAATGCTTTGCATCCATTGCGCGAAAGCTAGGGAAAAGCGTTGGGGAGCTTACTGAGGAAGAAATTAAGTTTAATTTTGAGGGCGGGTTTCAGATTTTCGATGGCCTGGATATTGGGAATGTCTGTAATGATTACATAAGGCGAAAGAGAACCAACTTGTTTGAGAAGTGGCGCGGAGAAAATTACGGCGGAAAGAGTATTTATTTGGAATTGCCAGAATTTGTTAGGTCTTTTGGTGAGCCGCCGTGGTTGTTGTTTAATGATGTGCTAAATGAGATATTTGACGGCAAGATCGGCATTGATCCGCCAAATGATGAGATGGGTGATGATGTTTTTAATCCGGTCTTGAAAGATGTATCTACCGGGCAGGAAATACCATTAGATGGACTGTCGTCGGGAGAGAAAAGTCTTTTATGGCTTGCGACGGTAATGTTTAAGTTGAAATATAGGTCGGAATTGACTTCTGGGGTTCCTGAGTTGATTCTGCTGGATGAGCCGGACGCATTTCTGCATCCAAAAATGGTTGTAAAGTTTTATTCCGTAATTCAGCGAATCGCAGAGTCTTTTCATTGTAAAATAATTTTTACTACGCACTCTCCGACAACTGTGGCATTGGCGCCTGATGAATGTGTATATCGGGTTTCCTCAAAGGCAATTGTTCTGACGGAAAAAGATGAAGCTCTAGCTGACTTGCTCGATGGCGTAACCCAGATTTCGCTGAACTCTCGTAACAGACGTGAGGTGTTCGTCGAGAGTAAAGGAGATATGGATGCGTATAGATACATATATGACAAAATAAAGTCTCGTTTTCCGAGTGTTGATTCGAAAATATCGCTGTCATTCCTCGTGGCAGGCCCCAAAATGCCACCTAGCCAAGTGGAAGTGAAAGTAGGACAGTATCTGCGGGGGATCGAGAAAGAGGAGTTGCGACGATTCACGGAAGAGCTAAATGGCGTCGGTGATTGCGGTCAAGTTATAGCGATGGTTGAATCACTTTCTTTTGCTGGAAATTCTACAGTGAGGGGCATAGTAGATTGGGATCTTAAAAACAAACCAGTCCGGAATGTGGTGGTGGCTGGTTGTGGGCTTTACTATACGATAGAAAATATAATGCTTAACCCGCTCTATGTGTTGCGTTTGCTTTACGGGCACTCACCGCATAAGTATGACTTGGCTAAATATTGTGGCGTACAGGTTAGTGTTCGCGAGTGGATGGAGCGCGTAGAGCTTCTTCAGGCCTCAATTGATAATTTTATACTTGAGTTTAGAGGTTCGCCAAATGCACAGGATGTAAGCATTGAACTTCTCGGTGGTTATGTTTTGAAACTGGATTTGGAATATCTTACATGTAATGGCCATGAGTTAATGGCGCGGGTGATCGCTCGTTATCAAGAGCTAAAATCTTTAAATGGCAGGGAGGGGGGAGTTCTTTTTGCTTTGGTGAAGTCGATGGTTGACGATTTCGGGTGGGAGTTTGTTCCTGCTTGCTTTGATAAAATTTTTAGTTCCTTGCAGAAGTAGATTGTTGCAAGCTGTTGACTTTGCTGGCCTATGGAGCTTATTGGAATATTGGGGCGGGTTTGAAACGCTAATCCTGGTCGAAGCTGTCGTATGGTCGGGTCAGCCCTCCCGGGGGGAATGACGTACCTTAGGGGGGCAAAGAATGGGACAGAACGAGGACAATTTGAGACATAGTGCATGCAGTGATTGCGGCTTTCTCGTCCATGTCGGTCTCATGGGCCGGTTGTAAGGGCTCAGGCGAGGATAGTCGGTTCTCGGAGCTACAGCGCCTTGTCGAGCGTGTCGGATCACTTTTTTCAGGCGAGTTGAGCTTACGTTACCTCGAATGGTAAAAAATGGTACTACGCCTGTTCGCTAGCCCGAAAAACGGGCGGCTAGGAATAAACTATGCCCAATCCATCCCAGGAGCAACCACCAACCGAGTTCCTTGGAGGAGACGATTGCTCCAGGTTCTTAGCCGAGCGCGATTCGCTGTCCGCTGGCGTTGGGCGTGCGGCGCCAAAATTGCAGCTCCTTTTTGCGTCGTCTCGTACTGTTCCACACAGGACGTATTCAGAGTCTTACCCCATAGCTTGAAGTCGATTGGGATAGGCTGCCTCGATACCTGCCTTATGATCGTCGCTCATTCCGCGCTCCAGGTCATCAATCCACTCAAAGAACTCTGTCAGGTTGTTCAGGCTGAAAACGCGTACGCCATAGCGACCCTCGAGATTCACGCTTGGCTGGCGGACTAGGTCGGCCATTGGTTGGTCCATAAAAAACGCGTTGCAGTACGGAGCGTAAAGCGAAATGTGCTTGACATCCTCAAAGAAACCATTCAGTCGTTTACGAGCCTCTTCGCGGTTAGCATAAGCGCCTCGTTTCACCATAGCCTTCAGTGTTGCGTACATTCGAGCCGAGATATACAGATTCGGCACTTGTCGGAAGTGTTCCGACCTGAAGAACTCAGCGCATTGTTTAAGGCGCTCAGTCAACCCCTGGTCTTTCGGTAGCCAATGCAGCATTTGCTCGACAACCTGACTCACAATCGGGGAGTCCAGCATTGCTTGGGCGTCACCTCGGGCGAGCCGCTGTATCATAGTGATGTACGTGCTCAGGTAGTTATCGGCAACCGCCTGTACCTCTTGGGCGACGTCTTGGTCGAACGTTTGAGTGGAGGCTTGCCATCGATCAAACAGATCGATCAAGCCATCGACAGATTGCCCCTTCAAGAACCTATTGAGTTCGACGTCTTTGAAGTAATCAGGCACGTCAATACGGAAGTAATCGTCCCACTGGTCTAGTGGGCCTTCTATAGCGTCGTCATCCTCAAGTACATACCCCGAGGGCTCACCCTTAAGGAAAGCGCTCCAGGCCTTCGTGACCTGGGTGGTTTCGACGTCATAGTCCTGCTGGAACTTCGCACCACCCGATACCTCTTTGATGAACGCCAAGAGGTCGGTTTTATTGAATTCCTTATAACCTCGCCACTGATGGGTTTCGTCCTCGTGAATAGAGGAGTACGGCGCAACCAAAAGCTGCAGGCTCGCCGCTTTCTTCACTCGATCTGCCGCCTCTACAAATCGAGGGTCTCCGCCACGGAATGCGCTAGAAAAGAAGAATTGGTCCAGGTACAGGACCTTTTTTCGAATTTCCGGCAGCCAAACACTGATGTGATGCTTACAACGGAGGCATCCACGAAGAACGTGGTCGTCGCGGACGGACACGTTTCCGAAGCAGCTTTTCCCGTTGCAGCCGGGGCAATCTCCGAGAATATGGGTAACCAGCATCGTTGCCTCCAAGACGGTTTTCCGAAGATTCTGACACCAATGTGTTGGACATACGACTGAACACGCGGTTGCAATCGTTACTGCCTTCTGGTCGAGCTGGTACAAAAGTGGTACGGCAAGGATTTATTTTAGCTGTAGGCCTTTAAAACAAAGGCGTGTGAGATGAGTCGGTGCAATCCATTACTTACAGCTTGGCCACGGCAATCTTCGATGCTGATGCGGAATTCAGCTGGAGCTGCTGGGAAGGTCCGCTTTTGGCACGTAGCGGACGGTAGGCGCTACGGCGCAGGCGCACCATTTCGCTAGCGAGGGCATTTGTGAGGCGTCCATGTCAGCGCTACCCATCACAATTAGGTCATCCCGTCTAGGCGATGCGACGGCATCCAGCCCGCTAAATAAAGTCCAGAGCCCTAGCTGTCTAGGTATTCGTCCATGTCCAGTTCGGGAAACTTGCGCGTCATGAATTGCAGCGCATCCGGGTCACGGTTGTCCCGATAACGTCGTACGGCATTCAGGAAATCGATTCCGCTCCACATCTCAGTCCATAGGATTTCAGGTTTGTGGCGCAGTAACACCTTCAGCGCTTCCAGAGAAGTACCGCCAAAATTGGTTACATGTCTTGCCGCTGAACAACCTTGACGGTCGACAGCGTCAATATCGGCTCCCGCCTGCAACAGGCGCTCCATGATCTCGGGGTGACGTCTGTTGGTCGCCCACATCAAGGGTGTCATTCCATGACAAAGCGGGTCCTTGAAGGGTTCGTCCGGATGCTTCCCGGCTGATAACAGCGCTTCGACCACTATCAGGTCACCCTTCATCGCCGCTAGGGCCAAGGTGCCATCCTCTGCATACATCCCGCCACGTCGCACTAGCTCCACAGCCAGGGCGGATTGATTGTAGCCGATGGCACAACGGACAGCGGATTCTCCCCATTCGCCACGCAGATAACGCAACCTCCACGGCTGCGCCAACTGCAACGCGGCTTGGTGATTGCCAAGTTCGATCTCTTGAAAAAGTCGAGAACGAATGGTTCGGCGAAACCAATGGTTCAAATGGTAAGAGTTCCAGTTTTCAGGAATAGTGAAAACGAAAGTTCTCCACCCAGGGATCCGTATAACGAAAACACTTGCCATTATGCACTCGGCGCTGAAATAGGTGGCCAGATGCTACCGCCGCACGTTGCAATCCAGAACCCTCAGCTTTTACACGCACTCCTGAAACACCTCATGTGTGCCGACGCAGCCGACGCGATGACGCATTACCAAAAGCGCAGGCCGATAGCAGCATCAGCGAGTTCATCTAAAAGTGTCGGCAGTTAGGCCGAATGGAAAAATGGTTGGTACGAAATTGGTACGAAAATCGTTGGCTTAGGATGAAACCCCTGTAAACGTTGGGTCGGGTGAAGAACCAGCCCAATCCATCATGGGTGCAACGCTGAAGCGACGGGAAGGCTCAGGGCGCGTGGTTGCTGGGTTAGAGCCTGGGTTTGTGGTCATATCGTTCAACGTGTCTTGTACCAAATTCAGCAATTTCGAGGGTGTTTGTAGCAAACCGAGGGCGCGACGTAGCAAAAGTCGGCGGCAGGAGATCGGTGATTGCCAGGGCAGGCGGCTAGTTTACCAAGAGAGCAGGGCATGCGTCTGGAAACAGATCGGATGGTCCTGCCGAACGAGCGGGCATCTCAGCTGGCTGCTGGGAGCCTTGTAGGAGCGGCCTTGTGTCGCGAAAGGGCTGCGTAGCAGCCCCAGGGATTCAGCGCAGAGGCTCAAATTGCTGGGGCTGCTGCGCAGCCCTTTCGCGACACAAGGCCGCTCCTACAGGGGGCCGCGCTGGCAGCCCCGGTCAGTGGTGCGTGCTATCCACTGCGATGCTTTCGCCGGAAACCTCAAGGTATCTGGCGCTGCGGTTGGCGAGGGCATAGTGGATCAGCCCGCCCAGGCCCGCGCCGAAGAACCAGGAGAACTGCGACAGCGTTTCGAACGCCGGTACCAGCGCCAGCACGATGGCGATCAGCGACGCCGGGATGAAGGCCGCTACGGCGCGCAGGTTGACCCCGCCACGATAGTGATAGGTCGCCTCGCTGCTTTCGCTATACAGCTCTGGCAGGTTCACCCGGCTGCGGCGAACCAGGTAATAGTCGGTGACGATGATCCCGTACAGTGGGCCGAGCAGGGCGCCCAGGCCGCCAAGGAAATACACGATCACGGACGGGCTGTTGTACAGGTGCCAGGGCAGGATCAGCACGGCGATGGCGGCGCTGAGCAAGCCGGCGCGGCGGAAGTTCAGCAGGTTCGGGGCCAGGTTGGTGAGTACGTAGGCCGGGGCGACGAAGTTGGCCATGATGTTCACCGCCACGGTGACGATCAGGAAGGCCAGGCAGGCCAGCACCAGGCCGGCGGTGTTCGGGATGGCTGCAACGATCTCGGTCGGTCCCTGCACCAGTTTGCCGTCGATGCTGAACTGCGCACCGGCGAGCACCACGGCGATCAGTGCGAAACCGAGCATGTTCACCGGCAGGCCCCAGAAGTTGCCCACGCTGATGGTACGCCGGTCCGGGCAGTTGCGGGTAAAGTCGCAGAAGTTGAGGATCATGGTGCCGTACAGCGAGACCCACAGCGCGGCGGCACCCAGCACCTTCAGCCACATCGTGGAGCCGGTCGGCGCGTTGCCGCTGGACCAGGAAATTGACAGGCCGCTGCGCCAGTACATCCAGCCCGCCAGGCCTGCGAAGGCGACCAGGATGATCGGCCCGGCGAAGGATTCGTAACGGCGCACCATCTCCATGCCATAGGCGAAGATCGCCACCTGCACGCACCAGATGCCGAGGAAGGTGATCCAGCCCAGGGTCGACAGGCCGAGGATCGAGTTCTGGTCGTAGGGCTTGAGGTCGGGAGCGATGGCGGTAAGCAGCACGCGCAGCACTACCGAAGCGAGGTAGGTCTGGATGCCGAACCAGGCGATGGCGATTACCGCGCGGATCAGTGCCGGGATCTGCGCACCATGGATGCCGAAGCTGATCCGGCACATGACGGGGTAGGGCAGGCCGGTCTTCTGCCCCATGTAGCCGGACAGGTTCATGAGGCCATAGATCACCAGTGCGCCGAGCGCGAAGGCTGCGAGGATCTGTGCGCCGCTCATGCCCAGGGCGAAGAGGCCGATGGCGAAGGAGTAGTTGGCGATGTTGTGCACATCGTTGGTCCACAGTGCAAACAGGCTGTAGCGGCCCCAGGTGCGATTTGCCGCGCGGGTCGGTGCAAGGTCGGCACTGTAAAGGCGCGGGCTCAACTCCAACTGAGTGGGCCCAGCCGTTTCGGCAGGGAGAACATCAAGCTGGCTGACACCGGAACGTGAAATTGACGCCATCGGGACTCCGTAACTCTTGTGTACTTTTATTTTTGGTTTTGTATACAAACAAGATTCGTACCAACCCACCGAGCAGTTGGAGTTGGCGGTTCTCGGGCTTTTGTATCCTCTTTATTGGTCGTAGTCACCTCTGATGCGAGCCTGCAGATGGGAAATTTGTACACACATATTGTGCGCATGTGTTACTGGCTGCGCCAAATATGGATACTTGTTTGGCGCCGCTGCCGGGCATCGGCAGCGAGCGCCGGCTGGGTCAGAACGCGTACACCAACGTGGCCGTGGCGCTACGTGGGCTGCCGTACCAGCCACGTGAGCCGATCGCCGTGTAGTAGGTCTTGTCAAACAGGTTGTCGAGGTTCAGCGAGACGCTGGTTTGCGGCGTGAAGGCATATTGCGCCATCAGGTTGACCACGCTGTAGGCACCCTGGGTGAAGGTCTCCTTGTTGGGGCCTGCGTTTTTCTCGTACTCCGATCCTTGCCAGCGCACACCGCCGCCCACTTTCAGTTGCGGCAGTGACTGCAGGCGGTAGCTGGTGAACAGTTTGAGGGTGTCGCGGGGCACTTCGGTAAGCAGGCGGTCGCCATCCGAGTTCTTGCTCACGGCATAGGTGTAGCTGGCCGATACTTGCCAGTCAGGCAGGATCTCGCCCGCCATTTCCATTTCGAAACCGCGGGTCTTGGTGCCGGACTCGGCCCGGTAGGCCTGGTTGCCGTCTGGCGCCTTGTTGGCACCGTCCTTCACGGCCAGGTTGTCCTGGTGCACTTCGAACACGCTGAGTGCAGCAGTCAGGCGCTTGTCCCAGAACTCGCTCTTCAGGCCTAGCTCGTAGTTCACGCCCTCCAACGGGTCGATGTAGCTGCCCGATGCAGTCTGTTTGTCTTGCGGGTTGAAGATGGTGGTGTAGCTGGCATAGGCCGACCAGTTGTTGTCGATGTCGTAAACCAGCCCGATGTAAGGGGTGACGACCCCGGTTTCGCTGCGCGAGGTGCGATCGGTTTCACCGCTCGCCAGTGTCTCGTGGGTTTCGTCACGTCGCCAGTCGATCACCCGAGCGCCGGTAATCAGCGACAGGTCATCGGCCAGGCTCCAGCGCACCGAAGCCACCAGGCCGTCCTGGGTTTCATCCAGCGCATCCTCCGTCGTCTTGTTGTAGATGGCGTCGGGTATTGGCAACGAGCCATCCCAGTCATGGATGTTGTCGATATCCTGATACGTCCACAGATCGTAGCCGTCGTTGCGGTAGTAGGCCCGGTAGTGGCTGAGCCCGACGTACGCCTGGTGCTCGCGCGACAGCACTTCGAACGGGCCCGTAGCCGACAGGTCGAACGAGGTCTGCCGAGGTTCGCCTGCCCAACGGCCAGTCCAGGTCTGGATGCCGCTGCCATCAGGTTTGACGGTGCCGCTGGCGGCGGTGGCAAATACGTCGTCATAGCTTCGGCGACTGTGCTCAGCATTGAATTTCAGGTGCCAGCCGTTGGCCAGGTCGTGATCCAGGGTGGTGAACAGGGTCTTGGTGCGACGCTTGTGGTAGCTCCAGTCCGAGGCCGAGTTGAACGAGCGGGAAGGGCTGAAGTGACTGCCATCGGAGTTGAACATCGGGAAGCCGTGGTTACCGGCGCCGTCGTTGTCCATTTCCTGATACTCCGCCCCCACGGTCAGCATCGTGCTGTCGGTGATGTCCCATTCCAGCACCCCATAGCCCACCTGTCGCTCCAGGGACTGGCGGTCGACGTAGCTCTGGCTGTCGGTGTTCGAGGCCACGAGGCGCCCGCGTACATTGCCGCTTTCCGACAGCTTGCCAGACACGTCCAGCTCGGTGCGGTAGGTGTCCCACGAGCCTGCTTTCAGGGTCAGCTTGCGTTGCGTTTCAAAGGTCGGCTTCTTGCGGATCAGGTTGACGGTCGCACCGGGGTCACCGGTGCCGGACATCAGCCCCGTGGCCCCGCGTACCACCTCGACCCGGTCATACGACACCATGTCGGCAAGGTCATCGCGAAAGCCAAAGCTGTCAGGCCGGTTGAGGCCGTCGACCTGGATGGTGCCGACCTCGAAACCACGTACATAGATATGATTGGCGTCGCTGCCGGCCGGCCCCATGCTGTCGACGACCACGCCTGGGGTTTGTTCCAGTACCTGGGCAACATCGTTCAGGTTCTGGTCTTCGATCTGCTGGCGGGTCACCACGCTGATCGACTGTGGTGTCTCGCGTGCCGAGAGGCGCAGCCCGGTTGCCGTATTGGCCGAACCTGTGGTGTAGCTGCCGGTGCCTTCGGTGGTGGCACCCAGCCCCACGCTGGAGACCGTCGTTGCAGCGAGTTCCATCGTGCCATCCTGGCTCGGGCGGGCCAACATGTAGTGCTTGTCTCCCGCTTGCAGCACCTGCAGGCCACTGCCTTGCAGCAGTTGCGCGAGGCCTTGCTCCAGCTCGTAACTGCCCTGCAGTCCCTCACTGCGCAGGCCAGCGATTTCTTCGTTGCTGACGCTGACAGTCACCCCGCTTGCCGTGGCGAACTGATTGATCGCGGCCCCCAGCGGCCCGGCCGGGATGCTGTAGCTGACAGGCACGGCCCAGGCATTGGCACTGGCCAGCAGCGAGCCAGAAAGGCTTGCTACCAGTGCGGCTTGGCGAATGCTGAAGGCGGGGGGAGAAAAACAGGCGGACATCCATTGGCTCCTTTCGATGGACTATGCGGGTGCAATGATGAGAAGCGTAGTGATAATGATAAAGCTTCGCATAAAGGCGGCCGGATAGTTGTCCTTCCTCCTGCAGTTGTCAATCGGTGTGTTGTGTTTTTGCGGGTGGGGGCAAGCGATTACCCGGTGCTTGAAGCAGCACTTCATGCAGAAAGCCACTCGAGTAAACCAATCTGATTTACAATTGCGTCCCTTTTGCCGAGGCTGACGTTTCGTGGATGCCCTGTCGCTTGCCTATGAGCACCTGACCGATTGGGTGATCACGCCCGTTACCGACCAGTTTCTCGGCATTTTCAATTTGAACGGCCGTTTCGGGGCCTTGTTCCTTTGCATCTCCTATGGCGCAGCCTATGGTCTGTTCCGCTTCAGGAAGCGGCGCGGCCTGAGCGACGCCCAGTCGTTCTGGCAATTCATCGGTGGCGCCCGGGTACATCTGCATCCCTCGGCGCTGCTGGACTACCGCTACTACTTCGTGCGGGCCATCCTCAAGGTTGCGCTGGTGCTGCCCGTCGTCCATCTGGTCGACCCCTACATCCTGCGCTCCGGCGATTACCTGGCCTTTTTCAGCAACCTCTGGGGCGCGCGCCCGCGCCTGGGCGAAAACCTCGCACTGTCCCTGCTCTACGGGTTGGGGGTGTTCCTGCTCAAGGACTTCATCCATTACTGGGCGCACCGGGCCTTTCACTCCCGCTGGCTCTGGGCCTTTCACAAGGTCCATCATTCGGCGCCCGTGCTGGTGCCGGCGACGGCGAGCCGGGTGCATTTCGTGGAAAAGATCGTCGAGAAACTGAGCACCGGCATTTGCATCGGTTTCTACGCCGGATGCTTCTGGTACCTTTGCGGCGGTGAAGTCAGCCGCTACACCCTGTTCGGTGTGACCTACCTGGTTTTTATCTTCAACAGCCTGGCGGCCAACCTGCGGCATAGTCATGTCTGGCTGTCGTTCGGCCCGGAGCTGGAACATGTGTTCAACAGCCCGGCCCAGCACCAGATCCATCACCGCGACGCCCCGCGCCATTTCAACCGTAACTTCGGCACCAACCTGTCCCTCTGGGACTGGATGTTCGGCACGCTCTATGTCACTACATCAACGCCCGAAAGCATCCGCTTCGGCACCAACGAGCAGGACCACCAGCGTTACCTGACGGTCTATAGCCTGATCGTCACGCCCTTTGTCGAAACCGGCCGCAAGTTCCTGGTGAAGTGCCAGCGCAAGGCTGTGCTCGGCGCGTCCGGCAGGGCAGGCCGTTAGCTGATCTCGTGTTTGTTGCGAACGACTGACCGCTCAGGCGGGGAACTGGGCTATCCAGTGCCTGGCAATCTCTTCGCGCCGGCAGACCCACACCCCGTCGTGGCCTTGCACGTAATCGAGAAAGCGCGCCAGCGCCATCGCACGACCAGGATGGCCACTGATCCGCCCATGCAGGCCCACGCTCATCATCTTCGGGTGGTGCGCGCCCTCCTGCCACAACAGGTCGAAAGCATCCTTTAGCAGCCGGAAGAAGTCTTCACCGCAAGCGAAGCCATTGGGCAGCAGATAGCGGGCGTCGTTGTTGACCAGTGTGTACGGAATCACCAGGTGGGCGGGCGAGCCTGGGAGCCAGTAGGGCAGATCATCGTTGTAGGCGTCCGAGCTATAGAGAAACCCACCTTCCTCACGCAACAGGCGGCGGGTGTTCTGGCTGACCCTTCCTGTATACCAACCTACGGGGCGTTTACCGCAGATCTGCTCGATCACGTCGATGGTGAGGCGGATATGGCGCCGCTCCTGGTCTTCAGGCATGTCGCGATAGTCCAGCCAACGGTAGCCATGCCCGGCAATCTCATGCCCGGCAGCGCAGAGCGCATGGCCAATCGCCGGGGTCAGTTCCAGTGCTCGGCCAACGGCAAAGGCGGTCAGCGGCAGGCCCCTGGCGCCGAACAGCTCCAAAATGCGCCATACACCTGCGCGCGATCCGTATTCGTACATGCCCTCGACGCTCAGGTCCGGTTCCCCCACACGCGGCGGGCGGCCCGGTAGCTCATGAAGCCAGGCCTCCGACTGTGCGTCACCATTGAGCATGCATGACTCCGCACCCTCTTCGATGTTGAGTACGAACTGGACCGCAACGCGCGCCCCACCGGGCCATCGCGGGTGGGGTGGGTTGCCGCCATAACCGATCAGGTTGCGAGCGGACATCAGCCCAGCTCGAAGGTCGTGACGGCGAACACACGTTCGTGTGCGATCGCCGGAGGTGGGCCGAGGTACATGCGTGCGCAGCCGAAAACCTCGATCATGCCCTGTTGGCGCACAAGCGCCATCGCAGCGGGGTTATTCTCGGGGGCATCCAGAAACAGCGGGCAACCTTGCGCAAATTCTGCCAGGCGCGCGTAGAGGGCATTGGCTGCCAGGGCGTCATCGGCGAACAAGGGGCCGATCTTGTAGCCTTCCCGGCAGCGCCTTGCCACGCCATAGCCGCTAAGCCTGCCCTCGCGGCGGCAACCCACGGCAAGTGCATCGGCCTGGGCTATCCACCCGCTCAGGAAGGCTGCGCGCGCGGCAGGGAAGCAGGTGCGGTCGTAATCGACCACCTCATCGAACGGGAAGGTGGCCAACGGGACGATGTCCTGGTTGTCTACCTGCGAAGGCGCAGGGCGTTCGGTGGCCTTGGCACGAAAACGCATGTTGCGATGGGAGAAGACGAACCCACCCTTGGCGTAGTAGTCCTGCATTGCGAAGACGCCATCCATGCCAATGCTCGCGCCTGGGCGCAGGCGGGCGAGGAGTCGCTCGCGGCGTGCGTGCCAGAGGGTATTGCCCAGGCCTTGACCGCGATACTCAGGCCGGACGATGAAAAAGCCCATGAAACCGAATTCGCCGTTGTAGGAAGTGATTGCACCGCCACCGATCAATTCGCCGTCCTGGGACGCTGCAATGAAGGCGGCAGGGTCCGTGGCCCAGAACAGCTCGGCATCGTGAACGCCGGGATTCCAACCCTCACGGGCAGCCCAATCGACGAGCTCGTCCAGTTCGGGACGGGTCATGTTGCGTATGACCAGCTGATTTGACACCGCGAAGTTCCCCCGGTCGATAACAGGGCGGATGGTCCATCGTTACTGTGAACCCTTTGGGTATAGCTTCAACACGAGTATTGATCCAGGCCGTTACGACGCCTGCAGAACAGGCCCCAGTTATCTCTTAGCGTCTGCTTGGGTCGAAAGCAGTCACTCGCGACTGGCAGCTTTCGACCCAGAGCGGACACTGATCCAAAGCTCTGTTGTCAGTACCGGCCTCATCGCCGGCAAGCCGGCTCCCACAGGAATATCACCAGCTTTCAGGCATGCGCTGTACCTGTGGGAGCCGCGCTTGCCGGCGATGGGCCGCGAAGCGGCCCCGGTTACAGGTGTCCGCAATGGGTCGAAAGCAGTCATTTAAAACTGATCGCTTCGGCCTCCCAACAGCCTTCACGCCTGCCAAAAAAATCGATCTGGCCTGCATGGACCAAGAACACTGGAAACCTCGCCACCGATAATCTCCTCGCTGGCAAGACGCCCCACTATCGCCGCCAACGTAATGCCAGGGTGCACTGCACACACATAGACGCCATCCACTTTTGGTAGATAACCGATGATGGGAATACCATCGGCAGGCATAGGCCTGAGCCCGACACAAGCCCATTCCAGCTCTATTGAAGCAGCCCCGTGGAGCTCGTTCTGAATCGCCTTGGCCGTTCGCAGCGCTAGCGCTACCGGCTGATTCTCCACTGCGTCGCCCAGATAATCTTCTGCTGCCAGCAACGCACCATCCGTGGTTTGCCTCACTTCCATCTCAGGGCTGGAGATGATCGTGCGCACAAGGTTGGGTTGTGCCTTGTAGCGGATGAGGAGGGCAGGTGAGGCGTCTATTGGAAGTGATACTTCCAGCCTGTCCGTCAGTTTCGTGATGCCTGTCCCTGCTGCCACTACGACAACATCGGCATCGATGATGCCCCTCGTTGTTTCAACTCCGCCCACCTTTGCACGCTGGATTGCAAAACCGAGCACTGGCGTTTGAGTGAGCACTTTCGCCCCATAGGCCTCGGCACCCGTTATCAACGCATGCACAGCGGCCACCGGGTCCAGCGCCTCCTCTGCTGGCGCATATGAAGCAGACCCAGGTGGGTGTTTGAGATTGGGCTCAAGCTCGAGAATCCGTGATCGGGAGACCCTGTCAGGCGCAGACGGATTACCTGCAACCGACGGTGCTTCGCTCGACATCTCGTTGTATGACAAGGCGCCAGTCCATCGCACCGTCAAGCCCGGCAGCTCGGTTTCGAGTTGGCGCCCACGATGCCTGCACCAATGACAACGACCCGTTTGCCCTGACCAGTTGTCATACCAACCTCTGTTCTGTCGACGTGCCAATGGTAAGGCAGCGGGGGTAATGCCTGTCAGTTAACCAGTTTGGGGCCGCTTTGCGGCCCATCGCAGGCAAGCCAGCTCCCACAGTGATCGCACAACTTCTGAGTTTTACGCGGTCCCTGTGGGAGCTGGCTTGCCTGCGATGGGCTGCATGGCAGCCCCCTTCCAACACGGCCTCTACAGGTCAGAAGCGCACGCTCACTCAACCAAGGTCAGCCACGGCCAACGTGCCTGGTAGCTGGCAGCTTTTTCCCTGAACAAGCCTGGTCGTGGGTTCAGCTCGTTCATCCTGAGCAGGTCGTTCTGCAGGTCGTCCAGGCCATGCGTGCTGTAAAGCTCGCCAGTGCCGACATCGACCCCCAGGCAGGTCGACCGGATCAGATACCGGTCGATGCCATCCGTGACCTTGTTCAATGGCGAATAAGTGCCGCCGAACTTCGCCTCGTACCACAAGTGAACACGGGCCTGGTTGCGCACTTCCACGTTGACGCCCAGGTGCGCGCACGCCTGATGAACCCGGGCGATGACACGGTCCTCTGCCTCCCAGGACAAGTCGGCGTCGAAATAGGCGATGTCATAGTCCTTGATGCCCCTCTCCGAAGGTAGCCCGGCGCGGTGGTTCCAGAATGTCTGGAACAGGGCGCCTGCCGTCAACATGCAGTGCGGGATATCCAGCGCTGGCAGGGCGGCCAGCAATGCCCGGTTTATCGGGTTCTCGTGGATGATTGCGAGCACTTGTTCGTCAGTCAGTGAATGCATGGGTACCGTCCGTGGTGGTTGCATTGCGCTGGGCTGAGCTTACCTGAATGACGCCTCGGTTATGTGTTCGTGGGAGCAGGTTTTGCCCTCGAACGGGCAGTCGGAAAAGGCCATGAAAGCGTTGGTTACATTGCTCTACGCCGTCCTGCGGTCGATGGGACCATAGTTCATGCGTGTTCCGGATCGCTGTCTTGAGCTGGCCGGGGTGCCATTGGTCGCCCGGGCTCGGCAAACGGTAGATTTGATTCGGGTTTTGTACGATGATTTTCGTATTGGCAGGGATGAGCTATGAAATTCGGCTTCAGGGAGGCCCAGCGAGCGGTGATAGCGGCGCTTGAGTCAGGGGAGTATCAACACGTTTCACGCAGGGATATCGACGTAAAGAACCTGCTGGCTACAGGGGAAGTGTCAGCCGGCGAGGTTGCCGAAGTCGTTCGCTCATGCAGGGGTATTCATCACGCCAGCACCCCTCACCATGCCGTCGCAGCCATCGAGGTGCATGTGCTCAAACGGGATGGTTGGTACATAAAGTTCTTTTTCATCGAGCCAGACACCTGGTTCATCAGCGTTCACCAGTGAGTATCCAGATCATGAAGATCTTTTTCGAAGGCGACAGAGGAAATGCGCTTTGCGAGCATTGCCAGGCAGTGGTGCCCACGCACTATGCTCGCCGGGATGTGCCGTTTAGCGATGGCCAAGGTGTGGCCAAGGACATTCTGGTGGGCGTGTGCGCTCGTTGTGATGGTGTGGTCGCCATTCCATCGCAATCCACGCCGGCCATCCGCGAGGCGCGCAAGCAGCAGCTCAAGTCGATCGAGGCGCGTTTGCCGGCGGTCTATCTGGATGTGCTCGATGCGGCCATGCATGCGGTCAGTAATGAGGCGGGGGCAAATTTACGCAAGTTGTTTCTTGCCCACTATTTCCAACAGTTGGTGCAGGCGCAGCAGTGTGGGCAGTTGCATGCGGCGCATCAAACGTTCCTTCAGGCGCTGGATGAACAGCGAGAGCAGCGCGGGCTTGCGCGTTCCAATGTTACTCGGCGGTTGTCGATGAAGGTCAATCCGTACATGGCGCAGGACATGCTTGCGCTTCAGCAGCATACAGAGATGAACCAGACCGAATTGCTGAAGGCTGTGATCGCGCGTATTCAGGCGGATGTGCTGGAGAACCGGGATCAGGAGGTGATTCGAGCTTTGCAGCGACTGGCGCGGTTGGCGTTGTAGTGAGCATTTGAAAGAAGCACGGCGTACCGCCAAGCGCTGTGCTTCACACTCGGATCTTCGAGTCTTTTTAGAGAAACTCATATCAGTTCCTACAAGAACTAATCAGATTTTTCCCCTTCCTCGTAGTCCATTTCTGAATCATCCTTTTCAAGCCGTTTCACCATTGCGATGGAAACCTGAGCCCCCTAGTCTCGCCCTGTCGTTGCAAATTCAACGACCGGGTCTGCAAGCCTGGGGAAGTATCGAAAGCGTGCTCATCATCGAGCCGTTGGTCTGTGCCAATGGTTGTGCTTAATGGTGGCTGCGTACGGGTGACCTTTGGGTCAGCCGGGTTTTTCTCGATCTTCCCCGGTCTTGCAGGCCCGTACGCAGCCGCCACCCATTCTCTGCAAGGGATGGGGTGTGGTTTTCTCTCACGAAATCGAGATGTGACCATGCTCAAAATAGTCCCGGATCCCCCCATTTCCGACTCACCCCATCACTTGGAAGACACCCTGATCCAGGCCACGGAATACGTGCTCTGCGCCTTGTCCGTAGGCCATCACGCGATAGCCTCGCTCCCAAAATCTCCCGCCACGATCATGACCCTGGCGGTCATGCATGAAATGGAGGCTGTGCGCACGCTGCTGGAGTCGGCGATTGCGCAGGTGCAGCTCCGGGGCGGGCAGCCGGTGCATACATTGCACTGATGGGCTGATTTTCAAATTTTGCCAGCTTGGGCGGTGTGGTTTTCCTGCCAGGGACTGCAACCGGGAAATCGCACTGGCCGGCAGATTCAAAAGAGGGTTTCAGATGGACAAGGAATTGGATGACGACACCGGCACACTGGGCCTGACCGTAGGTGCGGCCACGTTCCTGGATGGTGTGCTGGACGGCAGGAAACTGTTCCGCGTAGAGGCGGGAAACTGCTGCGACCATGCCATCGAACAAGCGTCGGTCTTGATGGACTGCTCACGGCGAGCCTCGTTTATCGGGGTTATGGACAACGAACCGGTGCTGGTCTGGGCTTCGCACTTTCTCTGCGACATGGCCAAGGCGCTGATGGATGACGCGCATATGGGCATGCGCAAGAACCGCTGACCTGCCCCGGGGCGGCGATGTTGTGCAGGCAACAGCGATCCAGCAGCTTGTTCGACCGCATGCAGCCAACATCGCCGCCAATTTCAGCTAACTAATTGAAATAAAAACACTTTAAAGCCTGGCATGTTTGCTGCTCCTGCCTCCTTGAACCCGAGGATCACCAAGGAGCCTTACCATGAGCCACGCCCCGATCAAGTTCGCCTACTGGGTCCCCAACGTCAGTGGTGGCCTGGTGGTCAGCACCATCGAACAGCGCACCAGTTGGGACATCGACTACAACCGCAAGCTCGCGCAAATCGCCGAGCAGGCCGGTTTCGACTACGCCCTGTCGCAAATCCGTTTCACCGCCGGCTACGGCGCCGACAACCAGCACGAGTCGGTCACCATCAGCCACGCGCTGCTCGCTGCCACGGAAAAGCTCAAGGTCATCGCCGCCATCCTGCCAGGCCCGTGGAACCCGGCGCTGGCGGCCAAGCAGCTGGCGAGTATCGACCAGTTCACCAACGGCCGCATCGCTATCAACGTGGTCTCGGGCTGGTTCAAGGGCGAGTTCCACGCCATCGGCGAACCCTGGCTGGACCACGACGAACGCTATCGCCGTTCCGAAGAATTCATCCGCGCGCTGAAGGGCATCTGGACCCAGGACAACTTCACCTTCAACGGTGACTTCTATCGCTTTCGCGACTACAACCTCAAACCCAAGCCGCTGCAGCAGCCGCACCCTGAGATTTTCCAGGGCGGCAGCTCGCGTGCCGCACGGGACATGGCGGCGCGCGTGTCGGACTGGTACTTCACCAACGGCAACAGCGTGGAAGGGATCAAGGCGCAGGTCGACGATATCCGCGCCAAGGCGGCGGCCAACGGCCATTCGGTAAAGGTCGGAGTCAATGCCTTCATCATCGCCCGCGACACCGAAGAGCAGGCGCGTGCGGTGCTGCAGGAGATCATCGACAAGGCCAACCCCGAGGCGGTGCGGGCGTTTGGCCAGGAAGTGAAGCATGCCGGTTCTGCCAGCCCGGAGGGCGAGGGCAACTGGGCCAGGTCCAGCTTCGAAGACCTGGTGCAGTACAACGATGGCTTCAAGACCAACCTGATCGGTACACCGCGGCAGATTGCCGAGCGCATCGTTGCGCTGAAGGCGGTGGGTGTGGATCTGATCTTGTCCGGGTTCCTGCACTTCCAGGAGGAAGTAGCGTACTTCGGCGAACATGTGCTGCCGCTGGTGCGTGAACTGGAGGCCGGGCGCAGCGTGGACAAGGCGGTGGCCTGAAGCCGGGGGCAGGGTGGGCTTGGCACCCTGCCAGTATTGTCTGATTGTCATGCAGGGGTTAGGTTGCTGAGCTCTTTTCAAGGAAGATGACCGATGAAACGGACCCTGCCGCTGGTATTCGCCTGCGCGCTTTTCCCCCTGCAAGCCTGGTCGGCGCTGGAAGTCGGCCAGTTCACCCTGGGCATGCCCAAGCCCCAGGCCATGGCCATTCTGCAGCAGCAGTTCGGCGAAGTTGAGCATTTCACCGGCTATCACTACCAGGTGCCCACCGAGTTCTTTCAGGGGAGCAACCCGAAGGGCGATTACAACCTGGGCGGTATTGCCATCACGCAAGTGAAGGCGTCGTTCAACGAGGCCGACCAGCTTCGCCAGGTGGAGGTGCGGCTGGCCAGCACCGACGAGGCCCGGGTCCAGCAACTGCTGCCGATGACCAGGCAGGCCAAGCCTGTGCCGAACAGCGGTGGCCGACTCGAGGCGTTTTCCGCTGACGGTGAGCTGGTGTACTGGGTGGCCAAGGACCGGGACTGGACGGTGGTGACCATCGCCGACAAGGCCAGCTCGGACCAGAACGTCAAGGCGCGGGCCAAGAGCGATGAGCGCTTTGCCCAGCTGAACCGCAAGTTCGACAAGCTGATCGAGACGGCCAAGGCGGTGGAAGGCAAGCACTGATCGACAAAGCCGCGCAGCTTTGAAGCTTGCGCATACCATGCATTCATGGGACTGCACATAACTCATTGAATTAGCAGGGACCCTGTGGGAGCGGCTTTAGCCGCGAACACCGGCGTAGCCGGTGCCATGCACCGCGTTGGATTCTTCGCGGCTAAAGCCGCTCCCACAGGGTACGCGGACCGCTTGCGAATTCAGTTCTCTAAGCGACAGCGCAGCAGACTGTATAAGGCCAGAAACAACCCGCGTCGGTTTCAGGATGCGCCTGGTCGTTCGCACGCAACCCCCCGGCGCCACAAGTGCCATGCTTGCAGGATGCCTCGGACCAGCGCGCGCAGACGTGCGGCCGCAGGCAAGGAGGCCGCTGGCACCACGCAACCGTGACGTGGCCGGCGCGCCGCAGCAGAACACGCCGGATACCTGCCCTTACAACAATTCAGGCAGGGTCCGTGATGCCGAGGTCCGCTGTATGCCTGATGAATTGCTCCACCTGCCTGTGATCCACCGCATTCTGGCCCGTGACAAGGATACCCCCGGCGCGCTGTTGCCGATCCTGCATGCCATCCAGCACGACATCGGCTACATCCCCGATGCCGCTGTCGCCGAAATTGCCCATGCCCTGAACCTCAGCCTGGCCGAGGTGCGTGGGGTGATCAGCTTCTACCACGATTTCCGCACCACGCCACCGGCGCGCCACACCCTGCGCCTGTGCCGCGCCGAGTCGTGCCAGAGCCGGGGCGCCGAGGCGCTGGCCGCGCAACTGCGCGAACAGCTGGCGCTGGACGACCACGGCACCAGCGCCGACGGCACCATCAGCCTGCGCCCGGTGTACTGCCTGGGCGCCTGTGCCTGCTCGCCAGCGCTGGAACTGGACGGCCAGGTGCATGCGCGTCTTACCCCTGAGCGCCTGCGCGCGCTGGTCAACGCTTGCCAGGAGGACGCAGCATGCTGAGGCTGTACATCCCCTGCGATTCGGTAGCCCGTGCCGTGGGCGCCGACCAGGTCGCCGATGCCTTGCAACGTGAAGCCGAGCGCCGCCAGCTGCCGCTGGACATCCAGCGCACCAGTTCCCGCGGGCTATACTGGCTGGAACCGCTGCTGGAGTGCGACAGCGCGCAAGGGCGCCTGGGTTTCGGCCCGGTCACCCCGGAAGACGTGCCGTCCTTGCTCGACGCCTTGACCGGTGAGCCCGGTGAACCTGGTGGCCACTCGCTGGCCTTGGGGCCGGTCGAGGACATCCCTTACCTCAAGACCCAGCAGCGCCTGCTGTTCGCCCGCGCCGGCATCACCCGCCCATTGTCGCTGGACGACTACCGTGCCCATGGCGGTTTCGCCGGCCTTGAAGCGGCCGTGGCCCTGGACGGTGCCGAGGTGGTCGCCGCCGTGCTCGATTCCGGCCTGCGCGGCCGCGGCGGTGCGGCGTTCCCGGCCGGCATCAAGTGGCGCACCGTGCGTGACGCCGGGGCCGGGCAGAAGTACGTGGTGTGCAACGCCGACGAGGGTGACTCCGGTACCTTCGCCGACCGCATGCTGATGGAAGGCGACCCGTTCCTGCTGATCGAAGGCATGATCATTGCCGGCCTAGCCGTGGGTGCCGACAAGGGCTACATCTATGTGCGCTCGGAATACCCCGACGCCATCCGCGTGCTCGACCAGGCCTTCGCCATCGCCCGTGACGCCGGCTATCTCGGCAGCGACGTGGCCGGCAGCGGCCAGGCCTTCGACCTGGAAGTGCGGGTCGGCGCCGGCGCCTATATCTGCGGCGAAGAAACCGCGCTGCTCGAATCAATCGAAGGCAAGCGCGGCATCGTCCGCGCCAAGCCTCCGCTCCCCGCGCTGCAGGGCCTGTTCGGCCTGCCGACGCTGGTGCACAACGTGCTTACCCTGGCCTCGGTACCCATCATCATGGCCAAGGGCGCGGCGTTCTACCGCGACTTCGGCATGGGCCGCTCGCTGGGCACCATGCCGTTCCAGCTGGCCGGCAACATCCGCCAGGGCGGCCTGGTGGAACGCGCCTTCGGCCTGACCCTGCGCGAGCTGGTGGAAGGCTATGGCGGCGGCACGGCCAGCGGCCGGCCGCTGAAGGCCGCGCAGGTTGGTGGCCCGCTCGGTGCCTGGGTACCGCCCAGCCACTTCGACACGCCGCTGGACTATGAAGCCTTCGCCGCCATGGGCGCGATGCTCGGCCACGGTGGTGTGGTAGTGGCCGACGACACCCTGAACATGGCCAGCATGGCGCGCTTCGCCTTGCAGTTCTGTGCCGAGGAGTCCTGTGGCAAGTGCACCCCGTGCCGCATCGGCTCGACCCGCGGCATGGAAGTGGTCGACCGGCTGATCGCCACCAGCGACATGACCGAACGGCATGACCAGGCCCTGTTGTTGCGCGACCTGTGCGACACCATGCAATACGGCTCGCTGTGCGCCATGGGCGGCATGACCGCCTATCCGGTGGCCAGCGCGCTGAAGTACTTCCCCGCCGATTTCGGGCTGACCCACACGGAGGCCGCGCAGTGATCAATTTCTTCGACCCCGCTTCTGATAAAAGCAGCGACCTCGGCACCCCGGCCCGTGACAGCGAGGTACAGGTCAGCCTGAGCATCGATGGCCGTGCCATCACTGTGCCCGCCGGTACCTCGGTAATGCGTGCCGCGGCCATGCTCGGCACCAGCATTCCCAAACTGTGCGCCACCGACAGTCTCGAAGCCTTCGGCTCGTGCCGCATGTGCATGGTGGAAATCGAAGGCATGCGCGGCTACCCGGCCTCCTGCACCACCCCGGTCAGCGAAGGCATGGTGGTGCACACCGAAACCCCGCGCCTGGCCGGCCTGCGCCGCAACGTGATGGAGCTGTACATCTCCGACCACCCGCTGGACTGCCTGACCTGTTCGGCCAACGGCAACTGCGAGCTGCAGACCGTGGCCGGCCAGGTGGGCCTGCGCGAGGTGCGCTACGGCTACGACGGCGCCAACCACCTGGCCGAGAAAAAGGACGTATCCAACCCGTATTTCGACTACGAGCCGAGCAAGTGCATCGTCTGCAGCCGCTGTGTGCGCGCCTGCGAGGATATCCAGGGCACCTTCGCCCTGACCATCACCGGGCGCGGCTTCGAATCGCGGGTGGCGGCGGCGGGTGGTGAAAACTTCCTCGCCTCCGAGTGCGTGTCGTGCGGCGCCTGCGTGCAGGCCTGCCCGACCGCGACCCTGACGGAAAAGAGCCTGGTACAGCTGGGCCAGCCCGAGCGTGCGGTCATCACTACCTGCGCCTATTGCGGCGTCGGCTGCTCGTTCCGCGCCGAAATGAAGGGCGACCAGCTGGTGCGCATGGTCCCCGACAAGAACGGCGGCGCCAACCACGGCCACGCCTGCGTCAAGGGCCGCTTCGCCTGGGGCTACGCCACCCACCCGGACCGCATCACCAAGCCGATGATCCGCAAGCGCCTGGAAGACCCATGGCAGGAAGTCAGCTGGGACGAGGCGGTGACCTACGCCGCCAGCGAGTTCCGCCGCATCCAGCTGAAGTACGGTCGCGATTCCATCGGCGGCATCACCTCCAGCCGCTGCACCAACGAAGAAGCCTACCTGGTGCAGAAACTGGTGCGCACAGCGTTCGGCAACAACAACGTCGACACCTGCGCACGGGTATGCCATTCGCCCACCGGCTATGGCCTGAAGCAGACCCTGGGTGAATCGGCCGGTACGCAAAGCTTCGACTCGGTGATGCAGGCCGACGTGGTGCTGGTGATTGGCGCCAACCCCACCGACGCCCACCCGGTATTCGGCTCTCAGCTCAAGCGCCGCCTGCGCCAGGGCGCGCGACTGATCGTGATCGACCCGCGGCGCATCGACCTGGTCGATTCGCCGCACGCCCGCGCCGAGCTGCACCTGCAACTGCGCCCCGGCACCAACGTGGCCATGCTCAACGCCCTGGCCCACGTGATCGTCACCGAAGGCCTGCTGGCCCAGCGCTTCATCGATGCCCGCTGCGAAACCGAAGATTTCGCCCGCTGGCGCGACTTCGTCAGCCTGGCGGAAAACGCCCCCGAAGTGCTTGGCCCGGTCTGCGGCGTGCCTGCCGAACAGATCCGCGCCGCCGCCCGGCTGTACGCCACCGGCGGCAACGCGGCGATCTACTACGGCCTGGGCGTGACCGAGCACAGCCAAGGCAGCACCGCGGTGATGGGCATCGCCAACCTGGCCATGGCCACCGGCAACATCGGCCGCGAAGGGGTAGGGGTGAACCCGCTGCGCGGGCAGAATAACGTGCAGGGCTCGTGCGACATGGGTTCGTTCCCTCACGAATTGCCCGGCTACCGGCACATTTCCAACGAGGGCGTGCGCGCCGAGTTCGAGCGTGCCTGGGGCGTGACCCTGCAGCCCGACCCGGGCCTGCGCATCCCCAACATGTTCGAAGCGGCGCTGGACGGCAGCTTCAAGGCCTTGTACTGCCAGGGCGAGGACATTGCCCAGAGCGACCCCAACACCCAGCACGTCACTGCGGCCCTGCTGGCCATGGAATGCGTGGTGGTGCAGGACATCTTCCTCAACGAAACAGCCAAGTTCGCCCATGTGTTCCTGCCGGGCAGCTCGTTCCTGGAGAAGGACGGCACCTTCACCAACGCCGAGCGGCGCATTTCGCGGGTGCGCAAGGTCATGGAGCCGCTGGCCGGCAAGGCCGACTGGGAGGCGACCGTGGCCCTGGCCAATGCCCTGGGCTACCCGATGAACTACCGCCACCCGTCCGAGATCATGGACGAGATCGCCCGCCTGACGCCCACCTTCCACCGCGTCAGCTACGCCGAGATCGACCGCCACGGCAGCCTGCAGTGGCCGTGCAACGACGCAGCGCCGGATGGCACTCCGACCATGCACATCGACCAGTTCGTACGTGGCAAGGGGCGCTTCATGCTTACCGGCTACGTGCCCACCGAGGAGAAGGTCAACAACCGCTACCCGCTGCTGCTGACCACCGGGCGCATTCTCAGCCAGTACAACGTCGGCGCCCAGACCCGGCGTACCGGCAACGTCGCCTGGCATGACGCCGACCGCCTGGAAATCCACCCGACCGACGCCGAAAGCCGTGGCATCCAGGACGGTGACTGGGTCGGCATCGGCAGCCGCGCCGGGCAGACGGTGCTGCGCGCCAAGGTCAGTGCACGGGTGGCGCCGGGGGTGGTGTACACCACCTTCCACTTCCCCGAGTCGGGGGCCAACGTGATTACTACCGACAACTCCGACTGGGCCACCAACTGCCCTGAGTACAAGGTGACGGCGGTGGAGGTGGTGAAAGTGTTCCAGCCGTCGCAGTGGCAGAAGCGCTACCAGGACTTCAGTGACGAGCAGCGGCGCTTGCTGAAGGAGCGCCGTATTGCGGAAAAAGCCGAGGTGCGCCGATGAGCAGTGAGAACCTGGTCAAGATGGCCAACCAGATTGCCCATTACTTCGACAGCGAGCCAGACCGGGCGCTGGCGGTGCAAGGGGTACGGCAGCATCTGCAGAGCTTCTGGACACCGGCGATGCGCCGGCAGCTGGCGCAATGGATCGAGGCCAATGCAGGGGAGGGGCTGGACCCGAAGGTGCAGGAAGCGTTGGCCTAGCGTTTGGTGTTGAATGGGGCTGCTATGCAGCCCATCGCCGGCAAGCCAGCTCCCACAGGTACTGCACATGACTTGAGGCCAATGCGGTCGATGTGGGAGCTGGCTTGCCGGCGATAGGGCCCTGACAGATTGACTCAGCCGCGGGCCAGTTCCGCCTGATGAGCAATTGCCTCCTCGCTCTTGAGCACCAGCACATCCCCTTCCAGCGAATCCAGCACCACCTCCGAGGTATTACCAATCAACGCCCCGGAAATCCCCGTGCGGCACACCGTGCCGATCACCGTTACCACGGCATCCAGCTTCTTCTCGGTATGCGGTATCAGCACATCCGCCGGCCCTTCGGCCACATGCAAGCGGTCTTCGCTGATGTCGTACTCTGCCTGGAATGCCTTGCACGCCTCGCGGTAGCGCTTTTCGATGGTCTCGCTCAGCTGGTACACCGGGTCCGACGCCGACAGCATCGGCGACGGATGGGCGCTGATGACGTGCAACTCACCCTTGGCCAGCGCAGCAATGGCATAGCCATGGTCGATGATGCTGGCATGCAGGCGGCGGTGGTCCTCGTCCTGGTTGCCCACATCCACCGCGGCCAGGACGTTGCCGCCGGTCCACGGCCGCTCGCTCTTGACCATCAGCACGGCACACGGGCACTGGCGCAGCAGCTTCCAGTCGCTGGGGGTGAGCAGGGCCTTTTTCAGCGGGTTGTCCGGGCGGTGTTCCTTGATCACCAGCTCGCAGCCCTCGGCCTGCTGCACGTAGATGATGGTGTCGTGCAGGTTGTCGCGCCAGGCCTCTTCATGGGTGACGTTGTCGTACCCGTCATCATGCAACTGGCTGCTCAGCAGGCTCAGCAGCGCGCTGTGGTCATGCCTTTTGTCGCACATCAGCAGGTGCAGGCGCGCGCCGGTGAGGCCGGCGATCAGCTTGGCCCGGGTCAGTGCCCGGCTGTGGGCGTGCTCGGGGTCGAGGACGACGAGGATGCTGCGGACGGCTTGCATGGGCGTTAACTCCCTTCAAAGGTGGCGACCAATGCCTGACTATAGTCGGCGCTTCCCCCGCTGGCGCTTGATGTACATCAAGCATAGTCACTGGCGCCGCCCGCCGCCGCCGGTATAATCGCCGGCCCTGCCTGTTCTTTGTGGTTGCACGCTCATGTCCCTGATCCCCGAAATCGACGCCTTTCTTGGTTGCCCGACACCAGACGCCTGGATCGAAGCGGCGCTCGCCGACCAGGAAACCCTGCTGATCGACCACAAGAACTGCGAATTCAAGGCTGCCAGCACCGCCCTGAGCCTGATCGCCAAGTACAACACCCACCTCGACCTGATCAACATGATGTCGCGCCTGGCCCGCGAGGAGCTGGTGCACCACGAGCAGGTGCTGCGCCTGATGAAGCGTCGCGGCGTGCCGCTGCGCCCGGTGTCGGCCGGGCGTTATGCGTCGGGGCTGCGGCGCCTGGTGCGCGCCCATGAGCCGGTCAAGCTGGTGGATACGCTGGTGGTGGGGGCGTTCATCGAGGCGCGCAGCTGCGAGCGCTTTGCCGCGCTGGTACCGCACCTGGACGAGGAGCTGGGCCGCTTCTACCACGGCCTGCTGAAGAGCGAAGCGCGCCACTACCAGGGTTACCTGAAACTGGCGCACAACTACGGCGATGAAGCAGACATCGCCCGCCGGGTGGAACTGGTGCGCGCAGCGGAGATGGAGCTGATCCAGTCACCGGACCAGGAGCTGCGCTTCCACAGCGGTATCCCGATGGCGCAGGCCGCCTGATTCGCACCAGGCGGCCCAGGCGTCAGTGACGGCGGCCCAGCAGCAGGCCGACCACCAGCCCGAGGCCGGCGGAAATGGCCACGGTCTGCCACGGGTGGCCGCCGATGTAGTCCTGGGTAGCCTCCACCACCGGTTGCGCCTTGCTACGCACCTTGTCGGCGGCATGGCGCGCCTGGCGTAGCTTGAGGCTTACCTGCGCGCGCAGGGTTTCCGCCTCGTCACCCACCAGGGCGGCGCTGTCGTTCAGCAGCCTTTCCGATTCTTCGATCAGCGCCTGCAGTTCGCTGAATACCTGGTCCTTGATCTGATCGCTGTCGGCCAGCGCGGCGTTTTTCCGGGCCATGAACTCGTCCTCGTCGATGGTGTGGTTTGAACAATGGATGCCGGCGCGTCGGGAAAGTTGCGGCGGCTTTGGGCTGTTGCAGTACCTGGGTGTAAGATAGCGGCCATTTTCAAACCTGCAGGTACCTTCATGAGTTTCAATCTGGCCAACATGAGCTTCGAGGAACGGGCGCAGATCGAGGCAGAGAAGGCCCGGCTGTTCGAGCTGTGGCAGAACAACCTGGGCAAGGCCAAGGGCGAAGCGGCGCGGCTGATCGCAGAAAAACCACGGCGCAAAGGCAAATGGGCCGAGTGGGTGCGTGCCGAGCTGGATGGCATGTCGCCGCCCGAATACGCCAACATGGTGCGCAGCGAGGTCAACAAGCTGATGGCCGCAGCCAGCGCCAACCGCTGATCACACCCCGCCAGGCGCCTACCAGTAGGCGCCCTTGGGCAGGTCCAGCTTGCCCTCGTCGGTAAAGCGCACGGTCCCCAGCAGCCCGCCGGCCAGCTTGCCGCGCAGCACATAGGGCAGGCCCTGCAACGAGTCCACTCGGCCCAGCCCATAGGCCTGGCGCAGGAAGGAAAACGCCGTGATGCTCACCGGCACCACGACCACCGCTTCGCCATAACGGCCGATGTGCCCCTGCTGGTCGCTGACCCCGGCAGCCAGCGGCTGGCCGTTCACTTCCAGGTTCAGGGCGATGCCGTTGTAGTCGATCGGCGTCTCGTTGGGGTTTTGTACCCGCATCTTCACCGCCATGCGCAGTTCCAGCTCCTGCCCGGGCAGCGGCTCGATACCGATCACGCTGATATTGACCGGGTCGCGTGCCTGGAACAGCGCACAGGCCCCCAGGCCGCAGGCCAGCAGCAGGACCAGGAACAGGCGGGCGTAGCGGTGCAGACGGGCAGCCATGGGGTGCGACCTTGCCAGAGTGGGCGAATGGGCAGTGTGGCAAATACGCGTCGGCGTTGAAAGTCTCCGCCCAGATGAAAGATACTGTTTCTCATTAACGCCCGATAACTTCTCCTACTGGCCGTTCCCAAACCCATGCTGACCTCTCCCGCGCCGGGCCTGCTGGCAAGCTTCCAGGAGCACTACGACGACCTGCTGCAATTCCTGACCCGGCGCATGAGCGACCGTCAGCGCGCTGCCGACGTCGCGCAGGAAACCTACCTGAGGCTGGTGAACATCGACCAGCAGGCGGTGCCGGTGCTGCACGCGCGCAGTTTCATCTTCCGCGTGGCCGGCAACCTGGCGATCGATGCCTTGCGCCGTGAGCAGCGCATTGCCGCCAGCCACGACGACAGCGAGCGGGCAGGTGAGGTGGCCTGCCCGGCCCCGGCACCCGAAGCGGCCTTGCTGGCCCGGGAGCGCCTGCAGATCCTCGACCAGGCGCTGCTGCAGCTGTCCGACAATGCCCGCCAGGCTCTGTTGCTCAACCGCGTCGATGGCCTGACCCAGGCGCAGATCGCGCAACGCCTGGGGGTTTCCGAAAGCATGGTGGCGAAATACATCGGCCAGGCCTTGCGCCATTGCCGTAACTGGCTCAAACAGGCGGGCGTGGCTGCGGCCCTGGTGTTGGCCGTTGCTGTGGCGGGTTGGCAGCAGGCGCCGGTGCTGCTGGCGGATTACCACACCGGGGTGGGTGAGCGACAGGTGATTACCCTGGCCGATGGCACGCGGGTGACGTTGAACAGCGCCACTGCCCTGAGCGTGGTGTTCAGCGACCGTGAGCGGCGGGTGGTGCTGGAGTCTGGTGAAGCCTTGTTCGAGACCACCGATGATTCACGGCCCTTTGTGGTCGACACGGCCGGTGAGCGGGTGCAGGGGAGTGCGGCTACCTTCAGCGTGCGTCGCGATGGCCGCGTGGTATTGGCACATGGCGAAGCCAAGGTTGGCGAGCATGAACTGGCAGTAGCGGCCGATGCCGGCACGCAGATGGCCTGGCAGCGCGGCAAGTTGATCTTCAACGGCAAGCCGCTGGGGCAGGTGCTGGCGGAGCTCGAGCGTTACCGGCATGGGCGGATCGTGTTGTCCGATAGCAAGCTGGCGGCGATGGAGGTCAGCGGGGTGTTCGACCTCGATGAGCCGGAGGCCCTGTTGCGGACCCTTGAGCAGCGCTATGGGCTGAAGGTGACCTACCTGCCGTGGTTGGCCGTGGTTCATTGACTCGCCTGTGCCGGCCTCTTCGCGGCTGAAGCCGCACCCACAGGTACTGCACAGGTCTGGAAGGCTGTGGAGATCCCTGTAGGAGCGGCTTTAGCCGCGAAGAGGCCGGCACAGGAAAAATTTTTTATCTTGCACTGCAAGTTCCTGCCAGCCAGATCGTCGTAGTGGGACTGATCAGCAACCAATTCTCATTTACGACTTGTCAGGAAGCTCATTCGTGCCTCTGATGCTCAAGCCCTTGCACCACCGCCGCGGTCCGCTTCACCATGCCCTGATGTCCTGCAGTGCCCTGGCCATGCTGGTCGGCCCGCTGCAGGCGTTTGCCTCGACCGCCACCGAACAGGCCCAGACCCAGGCCCGCCTGGTCCAGCTCGACCTGCCGGCCCAGCCGCTGGACCAGGCCCTGACCACCTTCGCCGACCAGGCCGGCCTGCACCTGCTGTACACCACCGGCGACGTCGCCGGCCAGGCCAGCCCGGCCTTGCAGGGCAGCTACAGCATCGAGCAGGCCCTGCAGCAGTTGCTGGCCGGCAGCGGCATGAGCTGGCACTTCAGCGATGCCCGCACGGTGACCCTGCGCAAGGCCGACGCCGCGCCGCAGGCGGTCAATCTCAAGCCGATCGAGGTCAGCGTGGCCTCGCGCACCAGCACCGCGATCAGCGAAATCCCCGGCACCGTGTGGGTGGTCGACCAACAGCAGCTGCGCGAGCAGATCGACAGCGGCGTCAGCCTGAAGGAAGCCATCGGCAAGCTTGTACCAGGCCTCGACCTGGCGCCGGAAGGCCGTACCAACTACGGCCAGAACATGCGCGGGCGCAACGTGCTGGTGATGATCGACGGGGTCAGCCAGAACAGCTCGCGCGGCCTGTCGCGCCAGTTCGACAGCATTTCGCCGTTCAACGTCGAGCGCGTCGAAGTGCTGTCTGGCGCCAGCGCCATCTACGGCGGCGGCGCCACCGGCGGTATCATCAACATCGTGACCAAGAAGGGCGAACCCGGCCCGGCGCGCTTCGAGACCCAGCTCGGCGCCAGCAGCGGTTTCAACAACAGCGACGACCTGGCCACCCGCTTTGCCCAGTCGATCAGTGGCGGCAACGAGCGGTTCAACGCCCGCCTGGGGGTTTCCGGCGAGCAGAACGAAGCCTTCTACGATGGCGCCGGCGACCAGATCTTCATCGACAACACCCAGACCGACCTGCAGTACAACCGCACCATCGATGTGCTCGGCACCTTGGGGATGCAACTGAACGACCAGCAGAGCCTCGACCTGTTGGCCCAGTACTATGACTCGGGCAACCACGGCAGCACCGGTATCTACTTCCCCAACCTGAACCACAACGCCCCATCCGACCTTGAAGACGCCGAGCTGCGCAGCGGCTACTCGTCGGACCTGGAGCCGCGCACCCGGCGCCTGCTGCTGAACGCCAACTACCACCACACCGATGTGCTGGGCCAGGACTTCTACCTGCAGGCCTCGTACCGCAAGGAAGACGACAACTTCTACCCGTTCCCGTACTACAACCGCGCCACGCCCACCGGCTCGCGCGGGGTGTACTTCGCCGCCTCGCAGCAGAACTTCGAAGTCACCAGCCTCAAGGGCCTGTTCGCCAAGCAGTGGGACGCGCTGAAGCTGACCTACGGCGTCGACCTGGACCGCGAGCGCTTCAATGCCGAACAGACCACCTTCAACGCCCAGACGTCGTCCGAGTCGGGTGGCCTGGAGCTGGAAAAGGAAAGCAAGGCCGCACGCTACCCCAGCTACCGGGTCGATGGCGTGTCGGTGTACGCCCAGCTGGACTGGCATGCCACCGATAACCTGACCCTGTCCGGCGGCGCCCGGCGCCAGCAGATGGATGTGGACGTCAGCGACTTCAAGGGTGTGCCGGGGGGCAGCAACGATTACCAGGTCAACCTGTTCAACGTCGGTGCCATCTACGATTTCAAGAATGGCCACCAGGTATGGACCAACTACGGCGAAGGCTTCGACCTGCCCGACCCGGCCAAGTACTACGGCAAGCCCGGCCTGAGCGTGGCCGACAACCCGCTGGCCGGCATCAAGAGCCGCCAGGTGGAGCTGGGCTGGCGCTATGCCGACCTGGACTGGGATGCCCAGGCGGCGCTGTATTACATCTGGTCGGACAAGATCATCAACGTCGATTCGCAGACGCTGACCATCAACGTGGAAGACCAGAAAAGCCGTGACTTTGGTTTTGAGGGCGCGCTGACCCGGCACTTCCAGACAGGGTGGGAAGCCGGTGGAACCCTGCACCTGACCCGCTCCGAGGAAGAGGATGTCGATGGTGGCTGGATCAAGCGCGATGCCCGCTATGCCTCGTTGTCCAAGGCTACAGCGTTCGTCGGCTGGAGGGGCGATGGCCGCAGTGCACGGCTGCAGGCCAACCATGCCTTCAGCCTGAAGGACGATGCCGACCACGAGATCGATGGTTATACCACCTTCGACCTGCTGGGCAGCCAGGACACCGGCTTCGGCACCTTCAGCGCCGGCATCCAGAACCTGCTGGACAAGCAGTACAGCACGGTCTGGGGGCAGCGTGCGACGCTGTTCTACTCGCCGACCTACGGGCCGGCTTACCTGTATGACTACCAAGGGCGCGGGCGTACCTATACCCTGACCTGGAGCATGGCTTACTGACCCTGTGCGGTTCTGTAGGAGCGGCCTTGTGTCGCGAAAGGAGTGCGAAGCGCCCCCAGGACTTCAGCTTCGCAGCACATATTGCCGGGGCCGCTTTGCGGCCCTTTCGCGACACAAGGCCGCTCCCACAGACACCGCACATGCCTGAGGAAGTCGCGGTCCCTGTGGGAGCGGGTTTACCCGCGAAGAGGCCCGGTCAGACAAACGCCGCCAGCAAATCCTGCGCAAACGCCTGCTGTGCCTCGCCGCCCGGTGCTGACCTGGAGCATGGCTTACTGACGCTGCGCGGTTCTGTAGGAGGATCGTGTCCCGGGAAGTGGTGTAACTGAACCAGCCGAAGGCGCCCTGCGGGCGAAAGAGGATGGTCATCGTGGTTCTTGGCTAACGTTGAGTTTGCGA
>NZ_NEIO01000018.1:0-115862 GCF_002113575.1 Pseudomonas sp. B8(2017)
TCGCAAACTCAACGTTAGCCAAGAACCACGATGACCATCCTCTTTCGCCCGCAGGGCGCCTTCGGCTGGTTCAGTTACACCACTTCCCGGGACACGATCCTACCCGTTCGCCTTGCTGACTTGCGTGCCAAGGCAATGCGCTGCAAAGAGATGCCTCGATAATGAAACAAGCCAAGAACTTCGCCGTGCATGCTGGGTGGAAGGTGATCATTGCTGATTTGGGAGTAGCGCCTGGGGACCTGCTGGCCTTGGCCGAGCTACCGGCTGATCTATTCAGCCGCAAGGACTCCGTGCTCTCGCCACCTGAGTATTTTCGACTTTTCGAAAGCCTTGAGCAGCTGGTCGGAGAGTCGCATCTACCACTGCGACTCGGTGGTGCCGTTTCAGTCGAAGCCTTCGATCCGGCTCTTTTTGCTTGCCTGTGCAGCCCGGACTTCAACGTAGCGCTTACCCGACTTGCCGAGTACAAGCGTCTGTGTGGTCCCTTGGCACTGGATGTAGTCTTCCACGACGCTTACACCGAGGTTTTTATCGAGTGCTATGGATACGACCGTCCGCTCCCGCGCAGCCTCCTTGCGATGGAACTGGTTTTCCTTACCCACCTGGCGCGCCTCGCCACAAGGCAAACGATCACCCCGCTGGAGGCAGAGCTGGTTGCGCTGCCCGAACCAGCAAAACCGTGCGAAGAGTTCCTGGGATGTATCTTGCGACAAGGCAACTGCAATCGTATTCGCTTCGCAAAAGAAGATGCTGCGCGCCCTTTCCTTACCGAGAACGTTGCCATGTGGCAATTCTTCGAGCCGGAACTCCGGACGCGGCTTTCAAAGCTCGAAGCCGGCGCCACCACCCAAGAACGAGTACATAGCGCGCTGCTCGATATGCTGCCGAGCGGGCGGAGCAGCATCCATGATGTCTCCAGTCGTCTGGCGATGAGCAAGCGCTCACTCCAGCGTCATCTTGCAGACGAGGCGCTGAACTATCAGGAGATACTCAATGACACGCGTCAGGGCCTGGCTTGCCATTACCTGTCTCGCTCAACCCTGTCCCCCGGGGAAATTGCGTTCCTGATCGGGTTCATGGATGCCAATTCTTTCCTGCGCGCCTTCAAAGCCTGGACAGGCATGACACCGGGCGAGTACCGGAGGCAGCACAGCCACCAAACGTGAGTGCTGAATGGCAGCTTTGGCGTCAGAAGCGCTCATCACCGATCGCCGGCAAGATCAGCTCCCTTACGAACGAAGCCCCGGACAAGCGCAACAGCGCGTCGACCATGGTGACCACATCATGCACCGGTACCTGGCGCCGCTCGCCTCGTGCTGCGGCTTGCGCCAATGGCGTGCTCAGGGAGTCGTCGGTATTCAGGTAACCCAGGTGAAGCACGGTCACCGCCAGGTTGTCATCCCTGAAGCCTTCGCGTAGTGCATCAGCCATGCCGTTGAGGGCGAACTTGGAGGCACCGAACGCCACCTCCGGGCGCCCGCTCTGGCGAAGGGCCGAGGTCGAACCGGTAAGGATCAACTGCGGCCGGGGCGCACCCAGCAACTTCGGCACCAGCCGCTTGAGCAGAAGCAGCGTGGCGGTGATGTTCACCTCGACCAGCCTGGCGATCGATTCGTCGCTGTCGTCGAGGAATGCGTAGTGCTCGCTGAAGGCGTGTTCTTCCCAGATGCCGACGTTGCAGATCAGGACATCCAGATCGGCAGGTGTTCGATCCGCGATCTGTGCGACAGCTGCCGTTGGCTTGGCAAGGTCGGCATCTATCCACTGCAGATCGATGCCCGAGGCAAGGGCCAGGTCGACCGGCTGTTTGCGGGATACGCCGATCAGCGTGTCCCCTGGCTTGCCGAGCCCTTCGAGCAAGGCACGGCCCAACCCCCTGCTTGCGCCTACGATCATCGTCTTCATCTGTTGCTCCTTCCTGGCATCCTGCAAATATCCATCGACCGATCAACCCCACCGGACATTGAGTACGACGAAGTGCAGCAGGACCCAGACCATCAGCAGCAGATGGGTCAGTTGCAACCCTTCCTGACGGATCCAGTAGCCGAACCATATCCCGCCCAGCAGCATGGCGAGCAGGAACCCGAGCGTTGCGCTCAAGGCCAGGTTCAACCAGGGCAGTGAAGCCTCCAGGCCGGCGCCAAGCACCAGTTCATAGCACCCGACCCAGGCCGTGAGGGCGGCGGCTGCCTGTATCAGCACGATGATCGACAAGGCCAGGCGATGGAGGGAGGGAGAGGTCATCGCTCGCCCCAGCAGTGGGAGGCTGATTGCGGGCGGTTGGGCCAGCGGCGCCATCGACATGGTCGCCCCGATCGCCCCAGCCGAACTGGCAAAGGCATGCAGGTTGTTGATCAGGCTGATACTCAGCCACAGGCTCAAGCCGATGCAGCAGGTGATCTGGAAAATCAGCAGTGAGGTCGGAGTGTCCATTCCTGGTCCTTTGTGAGTTCGTTTCCGGAAGCAGCGAGAGTCCGGACGACACTCTAGAACCTAAACTTAACCTGAGGTCAATACCGTCGGGATCCGAATAACCGGTCGAGGTCATCGAGCCACTGAACATTGAACTCACAGACTCGGACCGCCATTCGGACAGTTCCGTCAGCATGACGGGTCAGTCCGTAAAGAAGTACTTGCCTTTGACTTTCCTGGGGGTGACGAAGGCGAAGTCCGGAAAGATTTTTCCTCGGACGTACCAGACAAAAGCCAACATAACAATACTGATAACCAATGAGACAGTGGTTGTTGCCGGATTGGATGCAAACCCAGCAAGTGTCTTTGGGAATTGGGGTAGCGCAAGGAGTATGTACGCGTTGTAGGCAACGACGCGATGGTTGTAGAAACCCCAGACCCACAGCAAGGGGATCAAGATCATTGAGATACTCACAATCCATTTGGCCGCTGGCCCGATCCCGGCGCCTTGAGTCATTCCCAGAATAAATCCAATCAAAGCCTGAACAAGCATGATTGTAATGAGAATATTGACCTTGCGATCATGCTCGTCACAGCGAACTGGATCTGCATACGAGGCGATAAAGTAGGCAAGTTGACTGTCTTTCACACCTTGCCCTGAGAGTTGTGAAAACACTTCCGACTTTGCAATGTTGGCGTCGAGTAATTCGCGAACTTTTTCCTGAACCTCTTTCTTGCTCAAGGCTGATTGTGAAACGCTTTCTGATTGAGTCAACCTGACCGGTTTCCTGGCAGGTTTCCTGACAGAGCTCCTGACAGAAGACCTCAGAATAGCGACAGCCCCAATAGAGGCTAGCGCGCCCAAGACGGTGACAAGGTAGAAGGCTCCACCTAGTGAGAGAGACCCAGGCTTGACCCTGCCCGGCTTTGCTGGATCGACAAGAACCTCGATCACTTTTCCCTCCCTGAATGTTGCAATTGATCTTTCAACCGACTCCAGGCTGCTCCTGCAGGGCCGATTTGATGTTTCGAGAGGATACGTATATTGCTGTCCGTCCAACTCGAAGGTCACATTTACCAGAGCGCAATAGGTCGTACCCTTACTGTGCACCTCCTCGGAAATGGAGGCAGTAGCGACAGTGGCGTTCAATTTCCACCAAGTCTTCGTCTCATCTACTTCCTTGTACAAATTAAGAGACGCGAGCAGGCAGAGCAAGGCAAAGATAAATAAAACAACGAACAGGACCGCCCTTAGCAAAAAGGTCTTCATAAGGCTCCTTGACCAACGTCAAATGGCGGCCGGTCGGAAGATGACACCTTGGCAGCAAGTCCCCCTGAGGTTAGTCCATGAATACTCGTATGCAATGCTACTTCCCGCACTTCCGCTCTTGGCCAAGCTCTGCCGCTTACCACCGCGACTTTGATTCGATAACCTCGACAAACCCCTCTGACCTGCAAGGCGGCTCGAACGCAGCCGCAACTGCCTCGATGCTCTCCCGCGGCACTTGATGATCCGCGCGACGCAACGCATTGCGTGCCAGCGCCTGCTCCACCGAGGCACGAACCCAGACCGCCGAGACCGGCACGCCAATGCGCGCGGCCAACGCCAGGATTGGCGCACGATGCACCCGCCGCGGCAGTGCTGCATCGAAATACAGGCAACCGTTATCATCCCCTGCCCCACGATGCTGCTCGATCCAGGTGGTTTTCCCCGCAGCTTGCATGCCGACGACCAACAGCAATCGCGCTTTCGGGCCACTGCGCGTTAGCGCAGCCTCCAGCGCCAGCAGGGTGAGCCGCCAAGCGTCGGCGTTGCGCGATTGGCTGAACACGCGCCCACCGAGCGTTTCAAGGTAATGGTCTGGATTGAACACTCGGGTATCGGCTGGAGGGGCAGACGACCAACGATAGCCAGTCAGCGGCCACGATTGCCCTGCCAGTTCAATGGACCGTACAGACGCCTCCCGGCCACCGCAGCGTCGGTAGAAGTGCCGATTCGGGTTATCCGTCAGCACCCAGGCGAGCAAACCTTGCCGGCCCGGCGCTTGAAGCTGCATCGCCACGGCCAGCAGCAGCTGCCGCCCAACGCCCTGCCCTTGCCAATGCGGCAGCAGATAAAGACCATAGAGCTCGTTAGCCTCCCCGAACGCCGGGCTTCGGTTCGGCCCCCCCGAGCAGAAGCCGACGATCTCGCCCGCTACCTTGGCCACGTGGTAGCTCACGCCACTGACAGCGAACAGGGCCTGATGCCGTTGTTGCTGAGCCTCGATGGTCAATCCGGCCAGAAATGCATCCGGCAGGATGCCCTGAAACGTTGTCTGCCAGGCCTTCACCGTCACGGCCGCAATGCCTGCCAGGTCCTCAGGGGCTGCCGGAGCAATGAGCAAGTCCATGTGCGCTCTCCTTTGATTCGCCATTTGTTCGTGCCATTTGGCCTGAAGCACGCAGAGCGAAAAAGCCTCGTCAGGGTTCGAGCATCAAGCCAAAGCGGGTTATCGCAAGTGGCTCACTGTTCTCTTCAAAGACGCGCTGGCTTGCAGCCTGCGCAGTGAAACCATGCTTGAGGTAAAAGCGTGTGGCGCGCTCGTTGCCATTGAGTACCCATGCGCAGACCTGCTGATACCCATTACTCCTTATCGCATGCAAGGCCTCTGCCCAAAGCGCCGTACCTATGCCACGCGCCCAGAAGGCCGGGGCCAGGTAGATCGCCATCAGTTCGGCAGTGCACTGCGCAGCGTCCAGATCGCGGCTAGGGCCGAAGGAAACCCAGCCAACCACCTGCCTATTCAATACGGCTACGCGAATGGAAGGATTGCCAGACTCGATTGCCTGCCTCAGGAAACCCACACGGCGTTCCACACTGCTGTCCAGGGCGCTCAGGTAACGGCTCGACAACAGACCTCCATAGGCGCTCTGCCAACTGCGGATGTGAAGGACGGCAATGGCAGCGGCATCAGCGCTGACGGGCTTGCGAACAAGGAGCTTGGGTAGCAGGCTGACGGGTTCCAAGTGATCAGACCTCAAAAGTATTCAACACAGTTACTGCACCTGCCATGCCACCAGGCATGCAACGATCAACTGCCGCTTTCAGCGGGTAGCCCTCAGGCTTGACCTGTACAGCAGCAACGCAAACTGTCTGAACACTGTCCCCAAGCCGACAGCATTCGCACTGAGCGCTATTTGCCCAATATAGATAGTCCGCTCCACCTTCCTCATCCCTGGTAGAGCGAAACATGTAAATGACCACGGGGCTCGATACCGGCCCGGTGATTGTTCAGCACCTTACCAATTGTGCGTATAGCTGGCAGTCAACACAGTGCCGGGTGCCGGCAAGTGGCTGGTGTTGTTGTTATTGCGCAGCAATTGGCTGTAGAGCGGGTAGTAGTCGCGGTTGAACAGGTTCTGGATGCCGACGCTCACCTTGTCGTCAGTGGAGATCTGGTACTGGCTGACCAGGTCGACTGTCGTATAGCTGCTCACCTGATGTCGACCAAAGCTGTCCACGCCATCGAGCCTGTAGTCCTTGGCGTCGAAGAACGTGGCTTGCAAGCGGTTGCTCCAATCCAGGGTCGGCTTGTATTGCACGTAGGCGGTCAGCTTCAGCGGCGGAACGCGATAGCCGGTCATGTCTTGCCAGCCTTTGCCGTCCGGTTTTTCTCGCCCGCGCATCCAGGTCGCACTCCCCCCTGCGCCCCACACCGCATCGTCCGATAGCCAATCGGCACTGGCTTCAGCGCCGTAGATGCGCTCCTTGGTGCGGGTCAGAATCAGGCCATTGTTGAAACTTTGCACATCCCCCAGCTTGGAGGTGGTGTAGAACAGCGCCAAGGTGCCGAGGGTGTTGCTGCCCAGCTCTCCTCGCCAGCCAAGCTCATAGTTGTTGGTCTTGACCGGCTCCAGGTTCGATGCGTCGATGTCGAAACCACGGCGCGCATTGCGCAGCTGAATGCCCACATCGGGCAATTGGAAGCCTTGGCTGAAGGAGGCGTAGATTTCCTGGCCGAGTACCGGTGAGTAGACGATGCCCAGGTTCGACAGAACCGCATCGTAATGAATGTCGCCACCCTTCACCGCCACCGGGGAGGCAGCCGTGGATTCAGACAACGGAACGAAGTCATCGAACTCGGCGGTGGAGTATTCGTAGCGCAGGCCGCCGTCGATAGACCAATGCTCGTCGAAGCGATGCTGCAGCTGGGCGAACGCTCCGGCGCTTCGCGTCCTCAGCGGGGGCATGTAGGTGAGCTTGCCGGTCTTGTCGAATACCAGGCCGCCACTGGCGTCATAAGCCGCCGGGTCGAAGACGTCGAGCGGCATGTCGCTGCGCTCCTGGTTATAGTCGCCACCCCACACCAGCTCGGTACTGCCGCTGTCGCCAAGTGGCGTGCGCAGGGTCAGGCGGCTGCCGAAGACTTCACTGTTCTGCATGATCTGGTCGATGTTGCCGCCGCGGGTGGCAACGGCCCGGGCGTCGAACGGGGTGAAGCGGGTGAAGTAGTCCCGGTAGTACATCTGGGCAGAAAGCCGGCTTCCGAGAATGTCGAGATTCTCGTACTCCAGGTTCACCAGGGTGTTGCGAATACGGTTCTGCTCGTCGAGGTCCAGGCCCTTGATCGCATTGGCCGGCACAGAGCCTGCGGGGAGTTTCGCGACGCTTGGGTCTGTAGCGTAGTCTGTGTCCTGGCGGGCGTCGTAGTGGCTGACTGCAAGCTGGATTCGCTGGTTCTCGTCGATGTGCAGCCCCAGCTTGCCGCCAATGTTGTAGATGTTCGAATCGAACAGGTCGCCTTGACTGGGCTCCGGGGCGATCCGGTCGCCATGCGCATCGTACGAGGCACCAATGTGGCGGGTACCGAAGTCGAACGAGTAGTCCACCGCGCCCTGAGAGCCTGCGAAATACTGCTGGAACTGGCCCCCCAGGCCATCGCTGCCCAGGCGGGTGAGCGGCGAGGTGGCGCTCAGGCTGGTTTCGGCACGGTTTTCGCCACCTGCAGGCCGTGTGGTGATGGAGATGATGCCCCCCGTGGCGCCGCTGCCGTAGATGGCGCTGCTGCCACGGATGACTTCGACCCGTTCGATCAGTGCCGGGTCGATGTTGGCCAGGTTGCGCGAAGAGTCGCGGTTGGTATTGAGCGGCACCCCGTCGACCATGACCAGCATGCTGCGCCCGCGCAGGGTCTGGCCATACTCGGTGACAGTGCGGCTGGAGTCGGACATGCCCGGAATCGCCTTGGCGAGTACCGTGGCCAGGCTCTCTGAACCCTGGCGCAGCTCCTGCAGTTGTTCATGCTCCAGAACGGTGGATTGCCGCGTTGCGGAAACCAGGCTGCTGCTGGTGCGCGAGGCGGTGATTTCCATCTGCGCCATTTCCACGGGCACGCTGTGGGGTGCGGGGCTGGATGCAGGGGCACCCTGCGCGACGATGACGAACGTGCGCTCATCCTTGGCCTGTACCTGCAAGCCACTGTCCTTGAGCAGCGTTCGAAGTGCTTCCTCAGGTGTGAACCGCCCTTTCACCGCAGGCACGTTTCGGCCTGCACCGAGATCGCTGGCAAAGATGATCTGCACCGAAGACTGCTGTGCGAGCGCGTTGATGGCCTCGCCCAGCGGCGCGGCGGGGAGATCGACGTTCACCTTTTCCCGGCCCTGGGCCGACATTGCGATGAGCAGGCTACTGGCGAGCAATGACAGGCGTAGTTGGCGACTGCGGAGGGGAAAATGCACTTCTCGAGTTCCTTTTTATGGTTGGGCTTTTCCAGTAGCCGCCATGGGGATCGAGAAACCCTACCTGCGCCTGAGAATTATTTTCTTGTCGATTTGGGTTGAATCCGGACGCTGCCACCCCCTTCTCGCAGCACGGCGACGGGCAGGATGCTTGGCAGCAGATCCAGTAGCAGGTCGACATTGTGCGCCTCGAACACCCCTGTCACCTTGAGTGCGGCCAGGCTTGGGTCGCTCAGCTCGATGGGGGCCTTGCGATAGAGGCGCAGCAACGACACCGCTTCATCCAGCGGCGTCTGCTCGAACACGATGCGATCATCTTTCCATGCCATCGCCCTTGAGGCGTCGGCCTTCGCAACCGGCATCAGTTGCCCGCCAATCGAGTCGACCTGTTGCCCTGGCCTGAGGGTGACAGGCGCTTGTGCTGCAACCGCCGCGGTGACGTCCACGCGCCCACGGGCCAAGGACACACGCACCGCGTCGTTATCCAGGCGGCGAACATTGAACAGCGTACCGAGCACCTCGACTTTCGCCAGGCCAGCGGACACCACGAAGGGGCGGTACACGGCCGAGGACACATCGAAAAGCGCCTGCCCTGCGCGCAGGTCGACTTCGCGGCTGAGCAGACGCCAACTGATATCGACATGCGTGCCACTGTCGAGCAGCAGCTTGCTTCCATCGCTCAGCAGCACAGCGCGCCGCTCACCAATGGCGGTAGCGAAACGCTCGCTCTTGTAGGCGGGGTTAAGCCAGGCCAGGGCTGCAAAGGCGATCGCAAGCGCCAGCGTGATACCTGCCGACTTTACCGCTTTCGAGGGCGCAGGCCTGGACGGCGGCATGGGGAACAGCTGCTTGAGCTCTTCACGATGTCGCCCCAGAGCCTCGTCCAGTGGCGCCTGTTCGGGCTGCTTGGTCATGGATTCACCTCATCGCGCCCAAGCCGTTGCCTGCACGCCGCCAACCCCAGGCGCAGGTGCTTTTCCACTGTCTTGATGGAAATACCGAGGCGAGCGGCTACTTCTGCCTGGGGGATTTCGTGAATCTTGTGCATGACGAAAACAGCCTGACAGCGAGGTGGGAGGTCTGTGATAGCGTCGACGAGCAGTTGAAACTCGCGCTCGCTGTCATACCTGGTCATCGGGGTGGCTGCCGGGCAGGCCACCTCAGGCAGCTCGGAGATAGCCTCTACCCAGGCGCCTCGGCGGCGATCGCTACGATAGCGACTCACAGCGGTGTCATGGGAGATTTTTCGTAGCAAGGCCAGTGGGGTTCGGACGTCGTCTTTCTCACCGCGCTCAAGCAACTGCACGCACACGTCATGCACTACATCGCGCGCCATGCTTCTGTCGCCGAAGCGTCGGCGAATGTGGTCCACCAGATCGTCATAGTGACGTACCAATGTAGACAGCAGCGTCGGTTTGGCGGGATCGAACGACACGATGCATCCTGGATAAGAGGTAGGCCCCGAAACAAGACACAAGTGTAAATGAGAAATAATTGCGAATAAACAAGCTACGGCGTCGAGCCATGCTAAATCGCAGGAAGGTGAGGAATGGTCAGCCCGTTGGCAATGGCACTGGCTTCAAGCTTTGCACGCTCCGCGTCCAGAAGAACATAGGCGGCTTGCAGCGTGGTGATCTTCGCTTGAATGTCGGCCATCTTGCTGGTTACCAACATCGCGCCCTGCGCGCAATCGATCGTATTACCCCGCTTGGCCGCAAGGATGTCGCCGATCTCGGCGAGCGAAAAACCGCCGCTCTGGGCACTTTGAATAAAGGCCAGATCAACAACGGTCTGGTCGCTGTAGCTGCGGTAGTTGTTGGCTTGGCGGTGGGCCACGATAAGCCCGAGTTGCTCGTAATAACGCAATGTATGGCGGCCGACGCCACTCCGGCGCTCCAACTCTCCAACATTCACAGTAAAAATTCCTTGACTGTAGAGTACGCTCTACACCTTAGCCTGCGCCAATCATCCAGACAAGGATTCAGATATGAGCGTGGAATGCTTCGTTACCGGCGGCAGTGGGTTTGTCGGCCAACACCTACTGGCCCGCCTTACTGCGACAGGGCACAAGACCTGGGTGCTCATGCGCAACCCTGAAAATATCGAACGCCTCAAAGCGCAAGTAAGCCAACTGGGAGGTAACCCTGCATATATAAATGCAGTTGAAGGAGACATCAGCAGGGATGGACTTGGACTCAGCGAAACAGACAGGCAATGCGTAGCTTCAGTCGCTGTGGTCTTCCACCTCGCGGCGCAGTTTACCTGGGGCCTGACAATGGAGCAGGCCCGCGCAGTCAATGTACAAGGTGCGCTGAGAGTCGCCAGGCTCGCGGCGAGCCAGCGTATCCGCTTGCTGATGGTGGGCGGCTATATGCTGCAGAACCTTACTCATCTTTCAAGTATCGGGGTTGATCACGAGCGCCCTGAAAACACCAATTGGCCCGCAGTCTACGGTCGTGTGGGTGGCTACGAAGGCAGCAAGCTGGAGTCCCATTTTGCAGTCATCCGCTACATGCAGGAGGCAGGCGCGGATTACACGATCGTTCATCCTGCTACGGTGTGTGGCCATAGCGAGAGCGGGCATATCCCTCAAGGGCAACCTCTGGCCGACCTCATTCGAAACCTGGCACTGGGCCGGTTCAAGGCTGTCCCTGGTTCCGCCAGGCACTGGTTGCCATTGGTCAGCGTCGATTACCTGGTAAATATGATGACCTGCGTGGCGTTCGACCCGTCGATGGCCAACCGGCAGGTCCTTGCGCTGTATGAGCACACCCCGAACCTGCAGGGTATGCTCGAGCAATTGGCACAAACGCTGGATATCAAGGCACCCCGCCGCCATGTACCCATAGGGTTGCTGAAGTGGCTATTGGCGATTCCCGGCCTGGCCGCCCGATTCTCGATCAGCGCCGAGTCATTGAACTTCATCCAGACGCAGCGCTTCGACATGAGTGACAGCCAGAAACTGGAACGAAAGTATCATTTGGCACATCCCGACATGGCGCGAACTTTGGAAAAGACCGTGCGCTACGTCCAGGGTTACTTGCCCTCTCGTCATGTTCACACTTCTGCAAAACCTGGCGGAAGATAACAAACGGGTTCTGACAGAGCGCGTAATTCTGTCGAACACTCCAGCAACTTCGGTGTTATATTATTGCGCATGAACCGGATGGTTACTTCCTGACCGTCTGGTTAGTTAAAGCGTGTCGACGCTCAACTTGGTCTTTAGGGAAAAAGGCGTGTGAATTGACGTGAAGCGTGACATCCACCTCGTTGTGCTACTGCTATCGGTCATCGGTTGCTCTCTCGCATCGTTAACGCTGTGGAAGGTCATGGCTTCTCGCGAGCGCGCCCTGGAAGACGTCAATGTCCATGGCCTGAACCTGACCCAGGCACTGTCCACCTATTCGGAGGGTATCGTCCGGCAGAGCTCGATGCTGCTGCTCGGGCTGGTCGAGCGCCTGGAAACCGAGGGCGCCGGGCCTGCGCAGATCGAACGTCTGGATCAACTGGTCAAGCGCCAGCAACCATTGATGCCGCCGATGAGCGGCATCATGATCTACGCCAGGGACGGACGCTGGCTGATGTCGTCCAACCAGCCGACACCCGTCGGTGCCAACAGCAGCGATCGGGCCTTTTTCATCCACCACCGTGACGACCCATCCCGCGACCCCTTCATCGGCCTGCCAATCCGTAGCCGCGTCAACCAGGAATGGGTGATCACCATCAGCCGGCGGTTCAACGATGACCACGGCGAGTTCGCCGGCGTTGTCGCCATGACGCTTGGCGTGGAGAACTTCCTGCAGCTTTTCGGCAAACTGGATGTCGGCCATGACGGTGCCATCGGGCTGGCCTACACCGACGGTTCCATGCTGGTGCGCTACCCGTTTCGGGAACAGGACATGGGTCGCAACTTTTCGAAGTCGCCCATCTTTACCAAGTATCTCGTCGACCAGTCAGCAGGCACTGCATCGTTCACCTCCAGCCTGGACGGCGTGGAGCGCCTCTATGCGTTTCGCAAGAGCGACAAGCTACCTTTGGTGACAACGGTCGCGCTGGGCAAGCAGGAGGCACTCTCGGCCTGGCGGCTCGAAGCGCTGCTGTCAACGCTGGTGGTCGCTGTGCTGCTGGCACTGACCGGGGCCATTGGCTGGCTGTTGATTCGCGCCATGAGCCGGCGAAATGCGGTCGAAAGCGAGCTTCGACTGACCCAGCAACGGCTACTCGACAGCAACCAGCAGCTCGAGAGCCTGGCGATGCACGATGCGCTTACGGGGCTTGCCAACCGGCGCTGCTTTGACGAAGCGCTGACTCAGGAAATCCGCACGGCCCATCGCAATGGCACCACGCTGGCTTTGCTGATGATCGACATCGATCATTTCAAACCCTACAACGACACCTACGGGCATCCGGCGGGCGATGCCTGCCTGCAGCAGATAGCCTCCTTGCTCTCCTCCTGCATTCGACGCCCTCGCGACCTGCTGGCACGCTACGGGGGTGAGGAAATGGCGGTAATCCTGCCCGAGACCGACAACGATGGAGCGGCCGTCGTCGGCAGGCTGATGCTCGAGCGCCTGGCCTTGCAAGCCATCCCTCACAACGGCAGCCCATTCGGACACATAACCGCCAGTATCGGCATCGCCTGCTCCGATGGTACGGCCCTGGACAGCGCGCCATCACTGATTGAGCGCGCCGACCGGGCGCTCTATATCGCCAAGCAGGCCGGCCGCAATCGCCTGCATGTCGACCGGGCGAAGACATAAAGCCAAATAACAAGGAATGTATAAATGCAATCTCATTTCAGCAAAGGCTTGCTCTTTGCACTCTGCGCCGCTGCACTGAATGCAACGATCGGTGTACTCAGCAAGGTATTGATGAACAGTGGATTCAGCTCCAGCAGCATCGCCCTGATAAAAACAGTCCTCGGCTGCCTGTTGCTGTCAGCACTGCTACTGTTCCTCAAGCGGCCACTGCATACGGCCAAATGGTTCCATGCCGCCGTTTGCGCCTTTCTCGGCATTTTTGTGCTGTTCCACTTTGAGACTTCGGCCTATAGCCATTACGCCGCGGCAGGCGTCGTGGTGATCCTGATGGCAAGCGCCTCCATTTCTTCGATATTACTGGGACGGATAGTCCTCAAGGATCCAATCACCGCCAATGCGACAGTAGGCGCCGGTTTGACCATAGCTGGTATTGCCGTGATTTTTGGAGCCGACCTGGAACAAGGCTTCACGCTGCAAGGCGCAATGCTCGCTGCGACTGGGGGCTGCGGCTACGGTGCATTTTCAGTTGCCATGAAGCGCATGGGCGTTTCCGGGGGGCTGCATTTCACTCGGCAACTATTGTTTTTCGGCAGTCTCTACCTGCTGATGCCAGCTGCAACCGATGGGTTCATCATTGGTGAACTGTCGCCGGGAGCGGTCCTGGCATTGCTGGCGCTGGCTGCGTTGCCGACTATCCTCGGCTTCTTCTGTACCACCAAGGCCATCGAGTACCTGAAACCCTCGCAAGTCCAGGCGCTGGAGCTGACCGAGCCGCTGTTTGCCGCACTGCTGGCGTTCGTGGTGCTCAATGAAGTACCGCGGGACACGTTGTACCTGGGGGCCGGGCTGATTCTCTTCGGCCTGTGCTTCTCCAATGAGCTGATCCGACTGGGCAAGAAAGCGCCACAGCCGTCCAAAGCATGAAACGCGTGCGAGCAAGCACCTCGAGGCATGCATGCTCGCACGGCCGCATTACCAGATCGCAATATCGTAGGTCAGGTAGATCCGGTTGCTGTCGCGCCCTCGGGAAAAGTCAGAGCGGTAGACGTAGTTGCGAAGTTTCACACCCAGACCTTTCACAGGCCCGGATTGCACCACATAGGCAAGCTCCACGTCACGCTCCCACTCGCTGAGCCCGGCATCAGCCGAGCGACCGTTGTCCCCGCTCAGGTAGCGCGCCATGAAGGTCAGCCCGGGGACACTGGCCGCAGCAAAGTTGTAGGCATAGCTGGCCATCCAGGTTTTCTCTTCCTCCTCGATGAACTTGCCGATGCCAACGTTACTGAACGAGTAGACCGTCGCGCCGCTGATGTATGGCAGCCCTGCCTCGCCGTCGAGCACCTGGTAACCGGCACCGACAGTGTGCCCGGAGTGGGTATAGGACAGCTGCCCACTGAACATGTCATTGTCTATCTGACCACCATGAGCGGCCCCGCTGTCGCGGCTCTTGAAATAGCGCAAGTCGGTGGTCAATACACCGCCGGCCAACGGCAGGTCGTGGACCAGACCTAGGTAGTCCTGGCGATAGAAGTGTTCGAGCTGGCCGTGGAAATAGCTCAAGCGCAGCTGCTTGCTGGCGGCATATTCGGCCCCGGCAAAGCTGAAATCGCCAGACTCGCTGCCACCATAACCATCCAGGAACAGACCGGTGCTGTCCGAGGAGTCCCGCTGCTTGAAGCGGTCCAGGTGGCCGGCGGTCAGGGTCAGGCCATCGACATCGGTACTGGTCAGCTGCGTACCCTGGTAGGTCTGCGGCAACAATCGCGCATCGTTGTACACCAGCACCGGTGTCTTGGGCAGCAAGGTGCCATGCTTGACGATGGTCTGCCCCAGTCGCGCCTTGGCCGTCACACCGGCACTGGCGAACTCGTCCGCGGCACGGCCATCGTCATGCACCGGCAGCAAGCCGGTACCGCTGCGCCCGCGGCCCGAATCGAGCCGTACGCCTACAAGCCCCAGGGCATCGAGCCCCAGCCCCAGCGGGCCTTGGGTGAACCCTGATTGGTAGTCGAGCAGAAAACCCTGTGCCCATTCCACACGCTCGCTCTTTGCAGTTGCAGCAGCGCGGGCGCTCATGCCTTGTTCGTCGCGGAAGTTTTCGTTGAAGTAAACGTTGCGCAGCTGCAGCTTGAGCTTGCCGTCGTCGATGAATCCGGCGGCGCCGGCCACAGGCAGCCAGCCGCAGAGCAGGCCACAGGTGGCCCCACGGAAAACAGTTCGGGACATTTTCGATACTCTGTTGTTGTTCTTGGATGAGGTGGGCGCCAGCAGCGCCCGAGGCAGATCAGACGAAGAAGGACAAGGCACCCGTGACCAAGGCCAGTGCGGTGATGACCAGTGATGTCAGCACCGCCCATTTCACGGTGGCCTTCTGGAAGTCGCCGATGTCGCGATCGACCATGCCCACCAGCAGCAAGGTCGAGGCCACCAGCGGGCTCATCAGGTGCACCGGCTGCCCCAGCACCGAGGCGCGGGCGATTTCAACCGGGTCGATGCCGTAGGCGGCCGCAGCGTTGGCAAGGATCGGCACCACGCCAAAGTAGTAAGCGTCGTTGGACAGTACGAAGGTCAGCGGCATGCTGGTCAGCGCCACCACCAGCGGGAACCAGTGGCTCCAAGCCTCGGGAATCCAGTCGACCAGGGTCTGCGCCAGTGCATCGACCATCTTGGTGCCCGAGAAGATCCCCGCGAAGATGCCTGCGGCGAATACCAGCAGTACCACTGTCATGGCATTGCCAGAATGGGCGAGGATGCGCTCTTTCTGCAGATCCAGCTGCGGGTAGTTGATCATCAGCGCCGCGACGAAACCGATCATGAACAACAGTGCGGAATGCATCACACCCATCACCAGCGCTGCCATGACGGCAATCACCAGCATCAGGTTCACATACGCCAGGCGTGGGCGCTTATGTGGGCTCTCGCCGAGGATTTCCTTGATGTAGCAGTTGCCGCCACCCGACTCCAGGGCGATGTTGCCGATGCGTCGGCGCTCGGCACGGCCCAGCAGGAAGGCGGTGAACACCACCCAGGCCGCACCGCCGATCACGGTCGGCAGCATCGGGATGAAGTACTCGGTCGCATCCAGCCCGAGCGCGGCAATGGCCCGGGTGGCCGGCCCACCCCAAGGGCTCATGCCACTCATGATGCTCAGCGACAGCATGGATACCGTGGCCAGGATCATCGGGTTCATGCCGATGCGCTTGTACAGCGGCAGCATGGCCGCGCAGGTAATCATGTAGGTGGTGGTGCCGTCACCGTCGAGCGCCACCAGCAGCGACAGCAGCGCGGTACCGATGGCGATCTTGACCGGGTCGCCATTGACGCGCTTGAGGATCTTGCGGATCAGCGGGTCGAACAGGCCGGCATCGATCATCAGGCCGAAGAACAGGATGGCGAACAGCAACAGCGCTGCCGAGGGCGCCACCATTTTCAAGCCATCGAGCATCATCTTGCCCAGTTCGGGGGCGAAGCCACCGATCACAGCGAAGACAATGGGTACCACGGTGAGCGCAACGATTGGCGACAGGCGTTTGCTCATGATCAGGTAGGTGAAGGTCACCACCATGATCAGGCCCAGGAGTGCGAGCATGGTCTTTTCTCTTGTTTTTATTCTATTGCGGCCATCGGCAAGGCAGACGGCCCCCTACCCCACTCGGCATCGCCGGGATGCTGAGTGGGATTTTAAGTCAACAATGGGAGATGGAAGAGGATTTCAGCTGTGATGCCGAGGCTCGGCAGACCAGTCGGCCTGCGCAATATCCGCCTCGTCCGGTGCAGCCGGAATGCCGTTCAGGCGGCGCAGCAAGGTTTCCCGTTCACAGGCATTCTCCGACAGCGAGATGACCACGGTGGCCACGGCGTTGCTGGCCAGGCTGGTCAGGGCACGCGCCTCGGACATGAAGCGATCGATGCCGATCAGCAAGGCAAGCCCTGCCAACGGGATGTCGTGAATGACGGTCAAGGTCGAAGCGAGTGCAACGAAGCCACTACCGGTCACACCCGCTGCGCCTTTTGACGACAACAGCATGATCGCCAGCATCGTCACCGTCTGGCCCAGGCTCAGGTCGATGTTGCAGGCTTGAGCGATGAAGACTGCCGCCAACGACAGGTAGATGGCTGTACCGTCGAGGTTGAAGGAGTAACCGGTTGGCAATACCAACCCGACCACGCCTTTCTTGCAGCCCAATTTCTCCAGTTTCTCCAGCATGCGTGGCAGCACGGGCTCGGTGGACGAGGTGCCGAGCACCACCAGAAACTCCTCGCGGAAATAGCGCAGCAGCTTCCACAGGCTGAAGCCGTGAGCACGGCAGATACCACCGAGCACCACCAGCACGAAGAACGCACAGGCGATGTAGAGCGTACCGACCAGCTTGGCCAGTGCCCCCAGGGACGTCACGCCGTACTGCCCGACGGTAAAGGCCAGCGCACCGAAGGCGCCGACCGGGGCGAAGCGCATCAGGTAGCCAAAGATGCGAAACACCATGGTCGAGGCAGATTCCAGCACATCGAGTACCGGCTTGCCCTTCTCGCCCATGGACGACAGGGCAAAACCGCTGAGCACCGCGATGAACAGCACCGGCAACACTTCGCCCTTGTTGAACGCCCCGATGAAGGTGTCGGGAATGATGTGCATGAAGAAGTCGACCACGCTGAGCTTTGCGGCAGACGCGGCGTACTGGCCGAGCCCCGCGGTGCTTAGCGTGGCAGGGTCGATGTTCATGCCGACACCTGGGCGGAACAGGTAAACCGCTGCCAGGCCGATCATCAGGCTGATGACGGTCAATACCAGGAACAGCAGCAAGGTCTTGCTCATCAAACGCCCGAGGGAGCGCTTGTCGGTCATCCCGGCGATACCGGTGACGATGGTGCAGAAGACCACCGGCGCGATCATCATCTTGATCAGCTTGATGAACGCATCACCCAGGGGCTTGAGCGCAACGGCCTGTTGCGCCCAGAAGTGACCGACCACCACGCCCAGCAGGACGGCGCAGAGGATCTGGAAGTACAGCGATTTGGCGAGTCTCATGAGGCATCACCCATTGTTGAAATTGTGCGGATGCGCTTGTTGCGAATGTACAGGTCTGGACTACCGCCTGGGCCTACCCCGCCAACCTGCGGAATGTAGGCGCGTAAACGAAGCCTGAGAACAGCCGCCGGGCGGTTCGCACCACAGAGGCCTGAATCGTCTTGCCATCCGCGCCGCTGCGTGACAGCGCGACATCGATACCGCCGCTTGGGTGTTCCAGGCGTACCTCGGCCAGTTGCTCGGCGCCCTCGCCCAGCAGTTCGCCGATCACCGTACCCGGGCTGACGCAGGCAGTCGCCAGCCCTATCGCTCCGGTGATGGCCAAGGCGCGGTGGCAGTTGTGCGGCATGAAGTAGCGGACCTGCAACGTGCCGTCATAACGGGGCTTGGACACCAGAACAGGCTTGGGAATGACCATACCGCTGACATCACCCAGGCCCATGGCCTTGCCGGCCTTCAGGCGCAACGCCTCGAGGCGCTCGAGCAGTTCGCCGTTGGCGTCGAGTTCGGCCGGGGATTCCGAGCCGGTGACGCCCAGCTGGCTGGCCTCCACCACCATCATCGGCATGGCCATGTCGATGCAGGTGACCGCAACGCCGTCGATCACATCCTTGGCCTTGCCGGTCGGGAACAGCTTGCCGGTCTTGCTGCCGACCGCGTCGAGGAAGGTCAGGTGCACCGGAGCGGCAGTGCCCGGTACGCCATCGATCGCCGTGCGGCCTTCATAGCGCACGATGCCGCCGGGGGTTTCCACCAGCGAATTGACGAAAGTGCCGGTGTTGAGGTTGCGAATACGCACCAGCGTCTTGCCGTCCTGACCTTTGACAAGACCTTGCTCGATGGCGAACGGGCCAACGGCGCACAGCATGTTGCCGCAGTTGGGCGCGGTATCGACCCGGCGCTGGGCGACCATGACCTGCACGAACAGGTAGTCGACGTCGGCGTCGGCATGCAGCGAGGGGCTGACAATCGCTACCTTGCTGGTCTGCGGGCTACCGCCACCGATGCCGTCGATTTCCAGTTCATGCCCGGCACCCATCAGGTTGATCAGCAATTCGTCGCGTTCGACCACATTGGCAGGAAGGTCCCATGCATGGAAAAAGGGGCCCTTGGAGGTGCCACCGCGCATGAGTACGCAAGGAATTCGTTGCATGATTTCGCACTCTTGTTGATCAATGGACATCATTGATGCTGTGGACAAAAGATTGACAGGGATGGATAAATCAATCAAATGCAAATATCGTAGCTATTATTGCGATCCAAGCATCAATTCAGAACTGACTGCCAAGAGCGATCCGAGATGGAATATGAGCTGCAAGACATACGATCTTTCGTGAAAATCGCCGAACTCGGCAGCTTCCACGAAGCCGCAGAAGCGTTGCACCTGTCGCAGCCCGCCTTGAGCCGGCGGATCAAGAAGCTCGAGGAAGGCTTGGGCACTTCGTTGCTGGAACGCACTACTCGTCGCGTCAGCCTGACCAGCGTCGGGCGTGACTTCCTGCCCAAGGCCAGGCGCCTGCTGGATGACTTCGAAGACTCGATCCTGAGCATTCGCGAACTCGCAGAACGACAGACCGGTCAGGTAACCCTCGCCTGTATTCCGACTGCAGCGTTCTATTTCCTGCCGTCGGTGATCCGTGACTACAACGAGCAATACCCCAAGATCCGCATTCGTCTGCTGGATCTCAGTGCCAACGACGGGCTCGAAGCCGTGCTGCGGGGTGAAGCCGATTTCGGCATCAACATGATGAGCGGCCAGCACCCGGACATCGAGTTCGTCTCCCTGGTACAGGAACATTTCGTCCTGGCCTGCCGCAGGGACCACAAGCTGGCGAACCGTGAGGCCGTCACCTGGACAGAACTGGCCGACTACCGCCTGATCGGCGTAGGCCGGCTTAGCGGTAACCGGATGCTGCTGGACCATGCCCTGTCCGGGCTCAACCTGCGGCCCAAGTGGTTCTACGAGGTTCAGCACCTGTCCACCTCGCTGGGCATGGTCGAGGCCGGGCTGGGCGTATCGGCCATGCCTAGCCTGGCCATGCCCAGCGCCGACCACCCGACGCTGGTCAGCGTGCCGCTGATCGAACCCCAGGTAACCCGTACCCTTGGTTTGGTCTACCGCAGAGGGGCGTCGCTGTCGCCGGCAGCGGAGAAGTTCGTGTCGATCCTGCTGGACAAGTGGCCCAACCGTTGAACGAAATGCCTTGCTTCCGGCTCGGCACGGCGCAGGGGAAATACAGGCTGAGTTCATGGTTCACTCCCCGCCCAGGCCCAGCTTGTTGGGCCGGCGCTTCTCGATTGCAAACTTGAGCAGTGCCGCGCTGCGGAACAGGCCATGGGCAAACTTGCCATAGGGCAGCGTGATGAACAGCGCCATCACCGTCCCCAGGTGAAGCGCCAGCACGATCGCCATCGCTGCGGTATCACGCAGGCCCAGCAAGGCAAGGCCTGTGGCGCTGACCAACAGCAGAAGCAGAATGAAGGCCCGGTCCATGGGGCGCTGGGCCACATCGCCCTGCTCCGGCGCCCTGCGCAGGTTCAGCGCCAGCAACCCGGCAGGCCCGACAATCAAGCCAATTCCGCCCAGGGTTCCGAGCAACACCGGTGCACTCAGCAGCGGGTACGGCGCCTGCTGGCCCAGCAGATAGTGATACCCGGTGGCGACCACCGTGGCGGCAAAGCACAGCATGAAGCCGTAGAAGGTGAAGTGATGGAAGCGACGGCGCCAGAGCGTGTAGCGATCATCGGCGTTGTTGCAACCTTGGCCGTGCCCGCCGTCCAGGTATTTCAGGGTCAACGCCGCGCTTGATGCCTCAAGCACAGCCCCTTTTGCCGGTTGCGCCAGCGCCTCGGCAGGCGAGACCGAACGCCAGAAGCGACGTACCGCCACCGCCAGAGCCAAGCCTGCAGCGACAAAGACGCTACCGAACATCAGCGCCAGGGTGTTGTGCGGGAAGACCGCATAGAAATTCCCAGCCAACCGCCCGGGCAGCAGCGTGCCGTTGACGAACAAGGTCAGCAGCAGGAACAGCGACAAGGCTGCGGCCAATGCACTGGCGACATAGGTGCCGTTGTGCCTGTACAGCCGCCCGAAGAGGGCCGGCCAGGCGTACTCGGCGTATGTCTGCCCGCGCACCTTGGCCATCGCCTGGGGCACGTTCACCGCGAATTCGTGGGGCTGCGCGTACTGGCAGGCATGCAGGCAGGCGCCGCAGTTGTGGCACAGGTTGGCCAGGTAATGGATATCTGCCTTGCCGAACTCCAGCCTGCGGGTCATCGCCGGGAAAACGGCGCAAAAGCCCTCGCAGTAACGGCAGGCATTGCAGATCCGCATTTGCCGGTCCACTTCCTGCTCCTCGACGTTCAACACCGGGATCAGTTCGAGGGCCGGCCCGGCGGTGTCAGGCTGGCGTGGCTCAGGCAGTTGCGCAGTCATGGCTCTTCTCTTTTTCTGGATGTTCGTAACCCGCCGCCGCAGCAGCGCTGGTTCCGGCGATACGGCCGAAGGCGGTGCCGATGGACATGCCGACGCCTGCGGTGTAGCCCTTGCCCAGTACATTGCCCGCCATCATTTCACCGGCAACGAACAGGTTCGGGCTGGGACGCCCGTCGAAATGGACGGCGGCGGTTTCATCGGTGCGCAGCCCCAGGTAGGTGAAAGTCACGCCAGGGCGCAGCGGGTAGCCGTAGTAGGGGGGCGTATCGATCGGGCGCGCCCAGTGGCTTTTCACCGGTTCCAGGCCAACGGTGTGACAGTCGTCCAGCCGGGTGTGGTCGAAAGTGCCCACCTGGCAGGCTCGGTTGTAGGCATGCACGGTTTCGAGGAAGGCCTGCACAGGCAAACCGAGCAGGCCGGCCAACGCCTCCAGGCTATCGGCGGTGGCGCCCGGGAAAACCGGTGGCATGAAGCGCCCGAGGGCTTTCTGGTCGATGATAGAGAACCCCACCTGCCCAGGCTGATGCGCCACCAGGCGCCCCCAGATGGCATAGCGCTTGGGCCAGAAATCCTCGCCTTCATCGTAGAAGCGCTGGCCATCGCGGTTGACCACCACGCCCAGCGACACACAATCGATGCGCGTGCAGATGCCGCCGTCGTACAACGGCGCACGAGCATCGATCGCCACCATGTGCGCCTGGGTCGGGTCGCCAATCGTGTCGGCGCCCTGTTCGATCATGCGGCGCAACAGCACACCGTCATTGAAACGCGTACCACGGATAAGGAAGTTGTCCGAAGGCCACTCCCCTCGCTCGTTCTGCCCCCACGCCTCGCGCAACCATTGGCGGTTGGACTCGAAACCACCGGCGGCAAGCACACAGGTACGCGCCTCGATGCGCTCGGCAGGCAGGTGCCGCCCCTGAACCTCGCGCGCAGGCACATGGGCCGCAACGAAGCGTCCGTCCTGCAGTTCTATGTCGGCTACGGGGGTGTCGTAGCGTATCTGTACGCCAAGGTTTTCGGCGCTGCGAAAATAGGCATTGACCAGCGCCTTGCCGCCGCCCATGAAGAAGGCGTTGGTCCGTGCGGTGTGCAGCGCACCTGACAATGAGGGCTGGAAATGCACGCCATGCCGGCGCATCCACCCACGGCAGCTGGAGGATGCGCGAATCACCAGGCGCGCAAGCTTTTCGTTGGTCTGGCCACCTGTGACCTTCAGCAGGTCCTGCCAGAACTCCTCTTCCGGGTACGCCTCGAGCAGTACGTCCTGGGGGCCATCATGCATGCACCGCAGGTTACGCGTGTGTTGTGAGTTGCCACCACGCCAGGCGCGGGGTGCGGCCTCGAGCAGCAGCACGCTGGCTCCGGCCTCTCGCGCCATCAGCGCGGCACAGAGGGCGGCATTGCCCCCTCCGATGACTAGCACATCGATCATTTCGCCTCCAGATCACGAAGAGCCGAATGTTCGGCTGCTCCTCGTGACCGGGGACTTTAATGAGCGCCCGCAGACCGCGAAACGCGATGGTCGGGGGGAGGCATTCAGTTTTTCTAAAGGGGCTGGATGAGCGTACCCAGAATCCGGGTCAAAGCAGCCGGGCCCCAGGCCATCGGCCCTGTTCCACCAGATCCCGAGCGACTTCCTGCAGTACGATCCGCGTTGCCAACGCTGCCGGCGAGAGCTCGTCATCGGTCAGGCTGACAATGACATTGCGACGCTGCGCCTGTGCTTCATCGATGGCAAACACGCGCAAGCCCGCCTGATGCGCCCGGGCCACCGTCGCGCCGGGCTGGATGGTGGCGGCATGGCCCGCACACACGCAATCCATCAACAGCGACAAACCATCGACTTCCATGACGATGCTGGCCTCCAGCCCTGCCCGCTCGAAAATCGAGCGCAACGTCGTTCGCAGACCGTGTTGCGTGCTTGGCATAACCAACGGCAGCGTCGCGATCTGTTGCAACGTGAGCGACTCGCCCCAGCCGTCCTTGACCAGTGGCGCGGGAACCAGCACGAACAGCCGCTCCGTCAGAAGCGCCCGTACCTCCAGCCGCGGCCCCGTCTCTGCCTGGAACAGCACCGCCAGGTCGAGGTGCCGGGCATTGAGTTGGTTCATCAGATAGCCAGACAGCATTTCCACCAGGTGCAACCGGATGTCGGGATAGCGTTCGCGCATCCTGTCGATCAACGCCAAGCCAAGGATCGATGCAGTGGTCGGTGCCAGCCCCACGCTGGCATAGCCGCTCATGCGACCACTTTGTGCCGCCAGGACAGCATGCTCCGCCTGACGAAGCGCCAGGCGCGCATGGTATTCGAAGGCCAGTCCGGCCGCGGTCGGCGCTACGCCGGTGCTCGAACGCGTCAAAAGCCGGGTACTCACCTCGCTCTCCAGCTTCGACAGTTGCTGGCTCAGTGCGGAGGCGCCGACCCCGAGCTCGACCGCCGCCCGGCCAAGACTGCCGTACTCCAGAACACTCAGGAAATAGCGAAGCTGACGTAACTCCATACAGATCTCTTCAACGATGGGGGCAGGCCTGGAGCATGTTAAACGTATTTGCACAGCGTGGGCGGTCAAGCCTTGATCGACAGGACGCTACGGTGGAACGGACTGGCCCGCCCTCATGGAACTGCATATAGCTGGATGATTGAGCAGGGACTCTGTGGGAGCGGGCGTGCCCGCGAACACCGGCGCAGCCGGTGCCAACCACCGCGTTGAATTCTTCGCGGGCACGCCCGCTCCCACAGAGGCCACGTCGCGCTTGCGAATTGAGTTCTCTGCGCGACAGCGCAGCCCAAAGGGCTGGGCGATCTCCTGCAAGGCCTTCTTTTCGTCTGCAGGAATCAATCTGACAGGCCTTGCAATACATGCGAAAAATCGTATATTTGAAAAACCATATATATCAAGCATGAAAAGCAAACACCGAGAACTGCCATGACTGACTCGCTGACCCCGACCCAGGTCTTCAAATGCCTCGCCGACGAGAACCGCATTCGGATGATGCTGCTGATCGCTCGCGAGGAAGAGCTGTGCGTCTGTGAACTGATCTGCGCCCTGGAAGAAAGCCAACCCAAGGTTTCTCGCCACCTCGCACAACTGCGCACCTGCGGCCTGCTTGAAGACCGCAGGCAGGGCCAATGGGTTTACTACCGCCTGCATCCAGAGCTGCCCGCCTGGGTACGCGATGTCCTGGTAACCACGCTGGAAGCCAATCGCGAATGGTTGAGCACCAGCGCCAAACGACTGGACACCATGGGTGACCGCCCACAGCGTGTCGCTACCTGCTGCTGACCACTGCCAAGTTGCGCGACCGCGCCGACTACCTCGTCGACCGCTACTCCGAGCGCCAGGAGTCGGCCGAGGAACTGTCCAGGCGTGTCAATCAACGATCCATCTGAAGTCACAATTCGGGAACAAGACCATGGCAATCAAAGTAGGCATCAATGGGTTTGGCCGTATCGGTCGCCTGGCGCTGCGCGCGTCCTGGGGCTGGCCGGAATTCGAATTCGTCCAGATCAATGACCCGGCCGGCGACGCCGAGACCCACGCCCACCTGATCAACTTCGATTCGGTCCACGGCCGCTGGCAGCGTGAAGCCGGGGCAGAAGGCGACTCGGTGGTGATCGAGGGCAAGCGCATCAAGGTCACCGCGAACAAGACGATCGCGGACACCGACTGGTCGGGCTGCGACCTGGTCATCGAGGCCAGCGGCAAGATGAAGTCGGTAGCGGTGCTCCAGGCCTATCTGGATCAGGGCGTCAAACGCGTGGTGGTCTGCGCTCCGGTGAAGGAGAAAGGCGCGCTGAACGTGGTGATGGGCGTCAACCAGCACCTGTTCGACCCGGCGCAACACCGTATCGTCACCGCCGCTTCCTGCACCACCAATTGCCTGGCCCCGGTGGTCAAGGTAATTCACGAGCACCTGGGCATCCGTCACGGCTCGATCACCACCATCCACGACCTGACCAATACCCAGAGCATCCTCGATACACCACACAAGGACCTGCGTCGTGCCCGTGCCTCAGGCATGAGCCTGATCCCGACCACCACAGGCTCGGCCACCGCAATCGCCGAGATCTTCCCTGAGCTGCGCGGCAAGCTGAATGGTCACGCTGTGCGTGTACCGCTGGCCAACGCCTCGCTCACCGACTGCGTGTTCGAGGTGGAGCGCGAGACGACGGTTGACGAGGTCAATGCGCTGCTGAAAGCCGCTGCCGAAGGGCCGCTCAAGGACATCCTGGGCTACGAAGAACGCCCTCTGGTGTCCATCGACTACCGCACCGATCCACGGTCTTCGATCATCGACGCGCTGTCCACCATGGTGGTCAATGGCACCCAGGTGAAGATCTACGCCTGGTACGACAACGAGTGGGGCTACGCCAACCGTGCAGCTGAACTGGCACGCTTGGTCGGCGCAGCGGAGTAACCGGCGATCATGAAGGCGTTGTCAGCCCTGCCTGCACAAGTGCGTCAGTACCTGCTGGTTACCGGCAACTACTGGGCCTTCACTCTCACCGACGGCGCATTGCGCATGTTGGTGGTACTGCACTTCCATTCACTGGGCTACACGCCGCTGCAGATTGCGGCGCTGTTCCTGTTCTACGAAGTGTTCGGCGTGATCACCAACCTGGTGGGCGGCTACCTCGGCGCCCGTCTGGGGCTCAACCGCACCATGAACATCGGCGTGGGCATGCAGGTGCTGGCCTTGCTGATGCTCACGGTGCCGGCAGCCTGGCTGACAGTGCCTTGGGTGATGGCGGCACAGGCGCTGTCCGGCATCGCCAAGGACCTGAACAAGATGAGCGCCAAGAGCTCCATCAAGCTTCTGGTGCCGGACAGCCAGCAAGGCACCCTGTACAAGTGGGTAGCCATTCTCACCGGTTCGAAAAACGCGCTAAAGGGCGTGGGCTTCTTCCTTGGCGGTGCCCTGCTCGCCCTGCTCGGCTTCACCCTGGCGGTGCTGGCCATGGCGGCGGTACTGGCATTGATCTGGATCGGCAGCCTGATCCTGCTGAAGAAAGACCTGGGCAAGGCCAAGGCCAAACCGAAGTTCCGCGACATGCTGTCCAAGAGCCGGGCCATCAACATTCTCTCGGCCGCACGGCTGTTTCTCTTTGGCGCCCGCGACGTCTGGTTCGTCGTGGCTTTGCCGGTATATCTGAGCACGGCTTTTGGCTGGGACTTCTGGCTGGTCGGCGGCTTCCTGGCTGCCTGGATAATCGGCTACGGCATCGTCCAGTCGCTTGCGCCCCACATCACTGGCAAGAAACGCGGCCATGTGCCCGACGGTCGCGCAGCCTTCATCTGGGCGATTGCCCTTGCCGGGCTGCCGGCGCTTATCGCCCTTGGCCTGTCGGCAGGCTGGTCGGCGCAGGTGGTGCTACTGGGCGGGCTGATGCTGTTCGGCGTGCTGTTCGCCGTGAATTCGTCGCTGCACAGCTACCTGATCGTCAGCTATGCCAAGGAAGACGGGGTATCGCTGGATGTGGGCTTCTATTACATGTCCAACGCGCTAGGGCGGCTGGTCGGTACGCTGCTTTCCGGTTGGGTATTCCAGGCTTACGGGCTTGGAGCCTGCCTGTGGATCTCCACAGTATTTGTTCTGCTGGCTGCCCTGATTTCTATCGCATTGCCAAGGCATGCTGCCGGGGTGCTCCAGGCTAGCGAAGAGAAAAGGTAAAGGGTGATCCACAGCTGCCCACAATCGATCCTTGGCTGTCGTTCTGCCCAACAGAAATCATTGTGGGAGCGGGTTCACCCGCGAACACCGGCACAGCCGGTGCCATCCACCGCGGCGCCTGCTTCGCGGGTAAACCCGCTCCCACAGAGTACGCGTCGCGCTTACAAAATCAGTTAGACCCAGCGCGGACACTGATCCACGCTCTGTTGCTTGTACCGGCCTCTTCGCAGCACAAGGCTGCTCCTACAAAGTACGTGTCAGACGAGCGATATTTGTTCTCTGCGCGACAGCGCAGCCCAAAGGAGCTGGGCAATCTTCCTCGGGAATATCACCAGCCTTCATGCATGCGCTGTACCTGTGGGAGCCGCGCTTGCCGGCGATGGGCCGCGAAGCGGCCCCGGTTACAGATGCCGGCATGCCTCTGCGCATGGGACAGCGTCGCACACCGTGCTGACGGTGTTCGCCCACAGCATGATGGGCACCGTTCAACCCGCCTACCCTGCCTCCCTGCCAAAGGCGTAATCCTTGAAAACTGACCACCCGGTCCCATGGGAGCACTGTACATGCCTATCGACTTCAGGCCCGCTCAAGCCTCGGACGCGCACGATATTGCGCGCTTCTTTCAACTGACATCGGAGGGCATGGCCGATTATATATGGAGCAAGCTTGCTGCACCTGGGGAAGCATTGCTGAGCGTCGGTGCGTCTCGCTATGCCAGGGAACAGGGCGACTTTTCCTACAAGAACTGCCTGATGGCCACCTCCGAGGGGCGCGTCATCGGCATGATGCATAGCTATGCCTTGCGCGAGACCCCTGACAGGCCTGTCGAGACAGACCCGGTCCTCGCGCCTTATTCCGACATGGAAATACCCGACACCTTGTACATATCCAGCCTGGCCCTGGATGAGGCCTGGCGCAGCCAGGGGCTGGGCGTCCAGTTTCTTCGCCACGCCCAGCAGCGCGCCGAGGAGTCTGGCCTGAATGGGCTATGCCTGATCGATTATGCAGAAAACCACGGTGCACGCCGCTTCTACGAACGTCACGGTTTTCAAATTGTTAAAACTTGCCAGATCGTTCCGCACCCGATGCTGGGCGTAACCGGTGAAGCCTATTTGATGTATCGCCCTAACCAAAACGTGCTCGAGAAAAAGCCATGAACAAGAAACTGACCGTGTTCCGCGAACTGGATATCCAACCGATACGCGACCTTCCCTTTTTTGAAGAGGTGGTGGAAGGCACCCCTCATACGCTGACGTCCAAGTACTATCACGATGAACAGCAAGGTCGCATTTCCGGAGAATGGGAAGCCAGCACCGGAGCGTGGCGCATCGACTACAAGGTTTGGGAGTTCTGCCATGTCCTGAGTGGATGCTGCGTCATCGAGCTTGAGGGTTGCGCCCCCATCAAACTGGCCGCTGGCGACACGTTCATCATCGAACCGGGCGCCAAGGGTAAATGGACCGTGCTGGAAGACATGAAAAAGAACTTCGTGATCCTCTTGCCCGCGAACTAGGCACGGCAGGCCACAACAGCCCTCTGCCTCACGGCTGCGCTGTCGCGCATGGAACAGAGCCTTTGTGGGAGCGGCCTTGTGTCGCGAAAGGGCCGCAATGCGGCCCCAAGCAGGTAAAGAAAACAGCGTAACCGCCTCGGCGGGATCAGTCGTCGTGGCGGTGTTTGTTGCGCCAGCCGTAGTGATGGCCACGGTCGTGGCGGTGGCGACGCCAGCCCCGATCATCGTCATCGTCGTCATAATCACGATAGCGATGCCCGCTCTCGTCATCGTATTCCCGGCCCATGTGGTTGCCCAAGGCACCACCCACACCGCCACCGGCTGCTGCGCCGATCATGCTGCCAGTGGTGCCGCCCATCTGGCGACCCACCACGTTACCGCCAGCTGCACCCAGTGCGCCGCCGATGGCCGCCTCGCCACGGCTGTGCTTGTCGGCACCCACCGCACCACCGGCCGCGCCACCCAGGCCCGCGCCGATTGCCGAGCCGGTGCTGCCGCCGATCGACTGGCCGACGACCGAGCCCAATACTCCACCCAATGCGCCACCTATACCTGCTCCGGTATTGCCGCCTGCCGACGCAACGCCGCTCAGCAGACCAAGTGACAACAAGAGAATCGAGGAGTACTTCATATGTGAAAGCCTCAGAGGGATACGGAGGCGATCCTGAGGCTCTGCACAGGGCCTTACAATGGAAATCCGACGAGTGACACGACTTGGAGAAATTCTCCAAGTTACTGTTTTCCCAACGGAAACTTTAGGGATTTTCGCTGGTCACAGGCTGATTGCGAAAGGCCTTTCCAGTGATGGAGAGGCCTTTTGAAGTTCTGATCGCGCTGGATACTGCCTGCTGGCCTTGTAGGAGCGGCCTTGTGTCGCGAAAGGGCTGCGAAGCAGCCCCAGCAACTTATGCGTCTGCGCCGAAACCCTGGGGCTGCTTCGCAGCCCTTTCGCGACACAAGGCCGCTTCTACACAGCGATAAGTCCTGCCCCGTCAGCCGTGCCCGTCCTCCAGACACACTACCCTTCTGCCCCAAAGCTTGCGTGACCCAAACCACTGGATCAACAAGGTGAAAAGTGCGCCGAGCAAAGCCAAGGCCATGTCCTTTTGCGCATCCCAAGGGTCTTGCTGGGTCGCGACAAAGGCTTGTGCCTGGTCATCACCCAGGTATTGGCCACCTATCCACTCCAGCAGCTCGTACAGCGCCGATGTGGCGAGGACGAAGGAAACAGTACACAACGCCAACCAGCCGCCTCGCAACCGGGCCTGGCGCTGGAGCAGCTCCCTGATCGGCAGGACGAACAAAAGGCCGTAACTCAGATGCACCAGACGATCGAACTGGTTGCGCTGCCAGCCCATCCAGGCATTCAGAGAGTGGTCGGTAAGCGCACGCAGCCAAGCGTCATAGGGGACTTTGGCATAGGTAAAATGCGCTCCTAGCTCGTGAATCGCCAGCATCACCATGATTGCCAGGTAGGCATGCCAAGAAAAGCGCCAATAGCGGCTGGTTGCAGCCAAGGTGAGCAGGAGTGCCAGCGGCAAAACGTTTTCCAGCCACCAATCTGCACGGTCATGCGGCGCAACCCCCGAGGCAAGCACCATCAACGTGGCCGATGCCAGCACACCCGCAACCTGCCTTGGCGTGGCCGACGGGGCAAAGCTTGTTTGCGACGCTGGATTATTGTTCATGGCTTTACGCTCGGCTTGAGCACGGTTGAGCCTGACAGGGCAGCTAAAGTTTCCTCCGGTAGCTGTTTTCAGCTGATGCCATGTCACCCCCAGCGACTTCGTTACGTTGGCTGGGGCCGGTTGCACTGAAACTTGCCAGTGGATGATTCCAGCTGAACTTTACCTCCCCCCTTGGCTTCCCCTGCATAGACCACCCGGACCCGCCTCTGCAGGAGATGAACCAATGAGAGCACTGACATACCACGGAACCCAGGACGTCAGGGTCGAAAATGTCCCCGACCCGATCATCCAGGACGAGGACGACATCATCCTCCGAGTCACCGCTACCGCCATCTGCGGCTCCGACCTGCACCTCTACCATGGCAAGATTCCACAGACCGAGCCGGGTGATATCTTCGGCCACGAGTTCATGGGCATCGTCGAAGATACCGGCCGCGGGGTCACCAACCTGCAGGTCGGTGACCGCGTGGTGATTCCCTTCGTGATCGCCTGCGGCAGCTGCTTCTTTTGCCAACTCGACCAGTTTGCCGCTTGCGAAACCACCAACACCGGCCGCGGTGCAATCATCAACAAGAAAGGCATCCCGCCCGGGGCCGCACTGTTCGGCTACAGCCATCTGTATGGCGGCGTGCCCGGCGGCCAGGCGGATTTCGTGCGGGTGCCCAAGGCCAACGTCGGCCCGTTCAAGGTGCCTACCGCCCTGCCGGACGACAAGGTGCTGTTCCTCTCGGATATCCTGCCAACAGCCTGGCAGGCCGTTACCAATGCGCAGGTCGGCCCCGGCTCGACAGTAGCCATTTATGGCGCCGGGCCAGTCGGCCTGCTGAGCGCAGCCTGCGCGCGCATGCTGGGCGCCCAGACCATTTTCATGGTCGACGACAATGACTACCGCCTGGCGTTCGCTCGCGATGCCTACGGTGTGGTGCCGATCAACTTCGAGCAGGATGATGACCCGGCCGACAGCATCATCCGCCTGACCCCAGGCATGCGCGGCGTGGACGCCGTCATCGACGCGGTCGGTTTCGAGGCCAAGGGCAGTACCACCGAAACGGTACTGACCACGCTGAAGATCGAGGGCAGCAGCGGCAAGGCGCTGCGCCAGAGCATCGCCGCGGTGCGCCGGGGCGGCGTGGTCAGCGTGCCTGGAGTCTATGCGGGCTTTATCCACGCCTTCATGTTCGGTGATGCCTTCGACAAGGGCCTGACATTCAAGATGGGCCAGACCCACGTGCAGAAATTCCTTCCTGAACTGCTCGAACATATCGAGGCCGGGCGCCTGGAACCGGAACTGATCGTCACCCACCGTCTGGCCCTGGAAGAAGCGGCGTTGGGTTACAAGTTGTTCGACCAGAAGCAGGACGACTGCCGCAAGGTCATCCTCGTGCCGGGCGCTGCCGCCGGTACATTGGGACCTGACCATGCATTCGGGGGGATACAGCGATGATCGAACTGCCCATGACTCATTGAATTAGCAGGGAACCTGTGGGAGCGGCTTTAGCCGCGAACACCGGCGCAGCCGGTGCCATGCACCGCGGTGAATTCTTCGCGGCTAAAGCCGCTCCCACAGGTTACGCGGACCGCTTGCGTTGCGTTTCATCACGAGCTGTTTTCTGCGCAGTGGAATCATGGGACGTGCCAGTTGACCCATCAGGACGCTGCGCATCATTGTCCCGTTCCTCTTCACCTTGGGTTCCGCTGCGAGGTGTCTCCGATCCTTTCTTCATTTCCCCTCCTACCCCTTGCTATGTTCAGGCGACGACGGCCCGGTACCGCGTTTGATTCCACGCGGTCCAAGCACGCCCCAGATGGCAAGGCCGACAATGGGCAGCGCCAACAGCAACAGTGCCCACATCGCCTTCGTCACATCGCTCTTGTCACTGCGGAAAACACTGACGATGGCCCACAGATCGAGCAACACAATGATCGCCGCCACCGCGATCCAGAAATACGTCACAGGCTCGGTCATGATCGCTTCTCCTCTGTTGTTCCGGCAGCAGCGCGAGGTCCGCACCGCCGCCCTCCTACCTAGAGGAAGCCGGCGAACGGAACAAAGTTCAGGAAGCTTTCCCCACCATTGATGGGTGGTACACAAGCAATGAACCAATCCCGCAGGAAACACGTCCACCAAAAAACAACGCACGAGTGACCGGCCATGACGACCGACCCCGTACTCGAGGCCCTTGATTACCTCAAGGCCCACAAGCTGGTACTGACCACCGCAGAATCCTGCACGGCCGGTGCCATGGTTGCGCTGCTGGCAGCAGTGCCGGGGACCGGTGAGGTACTGGAAAGCGGCTACGTGGTGTACTCGCCAAGTGCCAAGAAACGCCTGCTCGGCGTCAGCCCGCAGACTATCGAACGCTACGGCCTGACCAGCGAGGCGGTAGCCTGGGAGATGGCGCTCGGCGCTTTGAAAGACAGCGACGCCACCGTCGCCATCGCCAGCACGGGTGTTGCCGGGCCGGAGCCGCAGGGTGCCATCGCCCCGGGCACGGTGTGCTTTGCCTGGGCCTTTGCCGGCGAGCCCTTGGCCGTGTTCACTCGCAGCCAGCGCTTTTTTGGCGAGCGCGCGGAGGTAATCCGCCAAGGCGCGCTTTACGGGTTGTCGCACCTGGCCCATTACCACCAACGCTGGCTGCGCGGTGAGCGCGCCTGAGGGGCTACGTGAGGGGCTACGAGCATGGACGAAGACGAGCTGGCTTCAAGGCACCACCCCGTCGAAGAAGACATGCGAATGCAGCAGCGGGTCTGGCGTTTCGAACGGGTGGGATGGTACGCGCTGGTGCTGGTCGTGCTGCTGGGCCTGGCCGGGTTGTTCGGCAACGGTCCGCTCAGTGACGCCCAGCTCATGAGTGAGGACGGCCGGGTGCATGTGGAGTATCAGCGCCTCAGCCGCAGCGGCACCACCGACAACCTGCGCATCACGGTTCGCGGTACTGCCAGGGAGCCTGTGATGTTGTTGCTCGGGGGGACCCTGCTACGCGAAGCCAGCATCGAAACGCTGCAGCCAGAGCCGCAAGTGTCGCGTTCCCATGGCAGGTCGCTTCTGCTCCAGCTCGGCACCAGCAAGGAGGGTATCGCCACCCTTTACCTGACCCTGCGCAGCGAATACGTCGGTACTCTCGAAGGTGTTGTCAGCGCGGGCCCGGACAGCACAGTGCATTTCTCGACCTTTCTTTACCCGTAGGAGCGCGCCATGGACTCCATTCTCCGTGCGACAGGCATGTACATCGCGCTGATGCTGCTGTTTCGCGTGGCTGGCAGGCGCTCGCTGGCAGACTTGACCACCTTCGACTTCGTCCTGCTGCTGATCATCGGCGAAGCAACCCAGCAGGCATTGCTCGGCGAGGACTTCTCGTTCACCAACGCCATGCTGGTGATCGCCACACTGATCGTCCTGGATGTCGGCCTTTCGCTGGCCAAGCTCAACTCCAGGCGCCTGGCCCGGCTGGTCGACGGCCACGCGACACTGGTCGTGGATCATGGGCGCTTTCTCCACCACCGAATGCGGCGGGCGCGGCTGACCGAAGACGACATTCTCGAATCGGCGCGGGACAGCCAGGGCATCGAAAGCGTCGGGCAGATCAAGTTCGCCATCGTCGAGCGCAACGGCAAGATCTCGATCATCCCGCAGGAGTGACCCTGCCGGGCCGGTGCAACCTGCGTGGTTCCTTGCGGGTGCAGCCTTCGCGAAACCAGTACGTTGATCATCCGCTTTGAACCTTGGCGCGCGGGCCCTACTCCATCGAAGGCAATCGTGATTTTTCCAGCCCCTAAGAGGTGTTGCATGAACGCTATCGATTTGTTGATCCAGGACCATGAGCTGGTGAAGAAGCTGCTGGAGGAACTGTCCTCCACCACTGAGCGCGCAGTGAAGAAGCGCGCCGAGTTGCTCGAACGCATCAAGCAGGAAGTGAGCATCCACACCGCCCTGGAAGAAGAGCTCCTGTACCCGGCCATCAAGCAGGCCGGCGGCAAGGAAGAAGCGAAGATGTATTACGAAGCCAAGGAAGAGCACCGCACCGTCGACTCGCTGGTGCTGCCGGACCTGCTGCAAACCGAGACCGGTACCGTCGAGTTCGCCGGGCGGGTCAAGGTGATGAAGGAACTGTTGGAACACCATATCGAGGAGGAAGAAAGCGAGCTGTTCCCGACCGCCCGCAAGCTGCTGGGCAAGCAGGAGCTGGATGAGCTCGGCCAGGCCATGGAAGCGCAGAAGAAACTGCTCAAGGGCGAACAGCGTGCCGCGTGATGGAGGCCTGGATCGACTTTCTTGAATGGCCCGCCATGGTCCTGACGGTACTTGCCGCCTGGTGCATCGGCTCACGGCGCCCAGGCCGGCGCAAGCTGGGTTTCTGCTGCTTCATTGCCAGCAACGTGCTGTGGGCCGCCTGGGGGTGGCAGGCGCAAGCCTGGGCGCTGATCCTCCTCCAGGGCTGCCTGTGCGCCATGAACCTGCGAGGCTGGAAGAAAAACACTGCCGTGGAGTCGGGTTGAAAGCCCGGTTCCATGCCTGAAAGCCCAACGGCGAGGAGCCAGACCATGATCGAACCCAACACACCCGACCCGTACGTGGACGAAGTACCCCACAACCCAGGCGAGCCTGTGCCTGAACAGGAACAGGAGCAGCAAGCGCCCGACTGGCCCGAAGGCCAGGTGCCGCCAGAGGAGCAGTCCGACGGCTGAGGCTCACCTAACGAGTGGCGTTGCCTGCTTCGCCGGCAATGCCGCTCCCCCAGTCACCCAATCCTGCGCAAGGAGGCAAGTGTCCCATGAGTGATCGCATCATCGCCTTGTTCACCGATACCACACTGTTCGGAGTTTCCGTTCTCAATTTGTTGCTGGCACTGACGGTAGCGCTGCTGACATTCCTCGTGGCGCGGGCGACCATCAGTTTCATGCTGCATCGGGTCAGGCGCTGGTCCGAGCATGACGGCGCGTTCAGCCAGGTGCTGGCCAAGGTGCTCGCCGGAACCAGCAATTTTCTGCTGTTCCTTGCCTCGCTGCTGGTGGGCCTGAGCATGCTCGACCTGCCCGAGCGCTGGCTGACCCGGGTCGGTAGCCTGTGGTTCGTGGTGGCGGCATTGCAGATCGGGCTGTGGGCCAACCGCGCCATCGGCCTGGGCCTGAGTCGCTACTTCGCCCGGCATCGCACCGACGGTTTGAACCAGGGCAGCGCGCTGGCCACGCTGTCGGCATGGGGCGCGCGGGTGCTGTTGTGGTCAGTGGTGCTGCTGGCAATGCTGTCCAACCTGGGCGTGAACATCACCGCCTTCGTCGCCAGCCTGGGGGTAGGCGGTATCGCTGTTGCACTGGCCGTGCAGAACATCCTCGGCGACCTGTTCGCCTCGTTGTCCATAGCCGTCGACAAGCCGTTCGAGGTGGGCGACTTCATCGTCATCGGCCCGCTGGCCGGCACGGTGGAGCACGTAGGGCTGAAGACTACACGCATCCGCAGCCTGGGCGGCGAGCAGATCGTCATGGCCAATGCCAGCATGATCAGCAGCACCATCCAGAACTACAAGCGCCTGCAGGAACGACGGATCGTGTTCGAGTTCGGCCTGTCCTACGACACGCCAACCGAGGCCGTGAAGAAAGCACCCGCCATTGTCGAGGAAGCGATCAGGGCACAGCAGCAGGTGCGCTTCGACCGTGCCCACCTGCGCGGCTTCGGCAAGGAGGCGCTGGAATTCGAGTGCGTGTATATCGTCAAGGACCCCGGCTACAACCTGTACATGGACATCCAGCAAGCGATCAATTTCCACCTGCTCGAGCGCTTCTCGAAGGTGGGTGCAAAATTCGCCGTACCGGTACGCGCGATCAAGGTCACGGCCTTGCCAGAGGAATCGAAGCGCGGGTCTCAAAGTATTCACGTGGGGTAACCCGCCCCCGTGCATGTCAGCGCTCCATGCATTCCGTCGATTTCACGGCACGCCCGTGGGTGATGCAGGCCGAACAGAAGGTGACCAACCCGCAACGGAGTATCGCCATGAAGATCATGAAGCCTCATTCGTTACTGCTCGCGCTGTGCCTGGGGCTCAGCGCACCTGTGGTGCTGGCAGCCACCGACCTGAACGATCAGCGTGCTCCTGGGACGCAGCCGCATGACAGCGGGCACATGAACAACCAAGGCGGAGCGACCGGCTCCGGCACGCCTGCGGATGCCATGGGGACAGGTTCCGGCGGAACCGATGGCAATGACACTGACAATACCGGTGGCGATGGCACCACCGACCGATCCGGTAGTGACCGCAGTGGATCGGAACGCGGCACCGGGACGGGTAGCGGGACCGGAGGCTCTGGTGGTTCGGGCTCCAGCGGTGGTTCCGGTAGTTGAAGGTTCGCTCGAATTGCCCTATGGCCGGCGACGCGTGCCCAGCTCGATCCAGACGGGCGCATGGTCGCTGGCCTTGGGTTCGTTACGCACCCAGGCATCGACACCTGCCCGTTTCAGGTAAGGCGCGAGCTCGGGGTTGAGCAGCAGGTGGTCGATACGCAACCCGGCGTTGCGGACCCAGTGGTTGCGGAAATAATCCCAGAAGGTGTAAATGCGTTCGTCCGGATACAAATGGCGAATGGCATCGACCCAGCCTTGCTGCAGCAGTTTCTGGTAGCACGCACGTGATTCGGGCTGCAGCAGCGCGTCCTTCATCCAGGAGCGCGTGTCGTAGATATCCATATCGGTTGGCACCACATTGAAATCGCCCGCCAGCACCGCGGGATGGCCACCGTCATGCAACCCTTTGACATGCTCGATCAGGCTCTCGAACCAGCGGAGCTTGTAATCGAATTTCGGCCCCGGTTGCGGGTTGCCGTTCGGCAGGTACAGGCAAGCCACCAGCACCCCGTGCACCGCGGCTTCGAGGTAGCGGCTCTGGTTGTCGTCCTCCATGCCAGGCAGGCCACGCCGTACTTCCAGTGGTTCGCTGCCTCGCGACAGAATGGCCACACCGTTCCACGAAGGCTGCCCTTGATAGAGGCTGCCGTACCCCGCCGCTTCCAGCGCTTGGTGAGGAAACTGCTGATCCGCCGCCTTGAGTTCCTGCAGGCAGGCGATGTCGGGCTTTTCCCGATCCAGCCAAGCCAGCAGTGCCGGCAGCCGGCTACGAATGCCGTTGATGTTGAACGTGGCAATCTTCAGCGCTTTCATGCGTCGGGGTCGCTGACATGGGCCTGCACGGCATCTTCCAGGGCGCGCACATGGGCGTCATCGGCCAATGCCTTGAGTGCCAGCCAGTCGTCCCAATCGATGGCGCCATCGTCACGCAGCGCCTCGGCGGTGCGCAGCAGTTCATGGTGGTAGGCATCCGGCGACTCACGGCGGTAACTGATGTCGTCGTATTGGGCGTACCAGGCTTCGAGCTCAGGGATGCTGCGTTCAATGCTCATAAGGGAGCCCTCACGGTGTCCTTTGCATTAAGAACCTCAACCATGCAGCGACGTTCAGATCCAACGCTGATCGCTACGTTCAATGATCAAGCGGATCGATATCCTGGATCACTGAGCATCGTTTTTCATTGAATCACCGCACCGTCACCATTAGCTCCACAAGCAACATCTGGAGCGGGTACATGGCCTCCCCCATTTTCAACTCAATGAGACAAGGCGCTGATGTAGCGGACCTTGGCGATAGCGTTTCCATCGTTTCGTGCGCAGCCATCGACGCCCTGGGGCTTGCACCATGAACTGCGGCCCATTCTGGGTGATCGTTTTCTTCGTGCTCATCAACAACGGCTGCTCGCTGCTGGGCTTCGGTGAAGGCTCGGTGGGAGGTGTGGCGCGGAGTATCGAGTCGCGAACGGAAATCACCATCGCCACCACGCTGCAACGAGCGCAAAAAACCAATGCAGGCGGCCTGCCGCCTGACAATGGGCAGCTGCTACCGGCGATATTTCAATTGGTTCGCGCCTGACCCGTCAGCGGATGGGGCTGGTTCGCAATCTTGGTAGAAGTGAAAGTCCTGAAATTTCTCGACTGCCTGTTCCGGCCCTTTCGCGGGCACGCCCGCTCTCATAGAACTGCACATAACTCATTGAATTAGCAGGGACTCTGTGGGAGCGGCTTTAGCCGCGAATACCGGCGCAGCCGGTGCCATGCACCGCGTTGGATTCTTCGCGGCTAAAGCCGCTCCCACAGGGTACACGTACTGTTTGCGGATTCAGTTCTCTACGCGACAGCGCAGCCCAAAGGACTGGGCGATATCCCACAGAACTGCGCGGGACCTTGTGGGAGCGGGCGCGCCCGCGAAGAGGCCGGATCAGGTGACACATCACTTCGGGCCTTTACCAACCGCCAGCCGAACCGCCCAGAGGCTGCGCATGAAACGAGCTCGCCGCGAACCAGGTTTCCCGGTTCGCGGCGTAATTGAAGCGTTACTCAGGCAATCAGGTAGGAATGCCTGCCAGTCGCCAGACAGGCGCCGGAACCGGTTCAGCCTGGCTGCGGTTGCGTGCCCACTGGGTCAGGGCAGCCATCATGGCGAAGCCAAGCAGGATCAGTACCGGATAAGCCAGCAGCAACTCGGTCAGCGAGTATTTCCAAGCCAGTGGCCGGCCAACGCCCAGCATCGCCGCATACAACCAGGACACACCTGACAGTGCGCCGGAGAACAGTGCGAACATCCGCACGCCAAAATTAAGGTCCAGCAAGTTGCCCGCTTTGAGCAGGGCAGGCAATACATAACGATGCAACAGCATGCCATTGAAGGTCAGCAACATGACAATAATGACCTTCGCTTGAAGTTTCGGATTGGCAAAATAGTTCATACCTTTATCGAGGTAGTCAATTCCAATCACTGCGGCGCCCGTGAGCCACAAGAATATCAGGGCATTGGCCACGGACTTCTGCAAGCTCGTCATATGCTTACTGTCATGCCCGGCCTCTTTTTGACCTTTCAACAAGTTCCTGACCATCTCGGCGTCACTGGCGAATACCAGGCCGATGGCAATGCAACAGGCCAGTAAATGAACGTAAATCACCGACAACCGCACCAGCTCCATGGATTCTTTCTGCCCGAACAGGCTAATAATTGTATTAATCTCCACGACGTTTTCTCCACGTAATGCGTTAGCGCTAGATGACCTTGCAATAGGCGTGCGAACGATTTAATCGCAGCGGCAAAGCCAAATTCGAATCGTTAAATGAAAAAAGCAGATCATTATTCAATACACACGGCGGCTCACCCGAAGAGCCTCGGTTGGGCATGGCATTGCTCCACTATTCAGGAAAAAAAAAGCCCCATGAGCATCCCTGCGATGCCGATGAGGTTGAACGTCCATAAGTTCTGGGGGAAAGGCGCGAGGTGCAATCACATTGAAGGCACCTACTGGCAAATAGGAGTCAGCGTCGCCCAAATCGTTCATTTCTCGAGCAAAACGACCGACAGGCGGTACACTAAATCAAGTTAGTTAGTTTGCTAAGTTGTTGTAATTTGACCGAGTGGAAAGTTTTATCGACAACTGGATCCAAACTTAGCAAGTGACTTTGAATGCTCTATTCCGCTGTTTCGCAGTTCTCGTTTTGCGGGTGGCCGTGACTGAAGTGCCATCAGTCAGGCCAAGACCAGACCCATTCCGATCGCCTCGCGCGGCCAGCAGCCCGTCTGTCGCCTTCAGCCTGCCAACACCCTCAAATTTGTCCTGGGTGATGGCAGGCAGCGCAAATACCCTCAATGACTGCCCAATGCCGCAGACGCCACGCGCCCCGGCGCCTCCTCATCTATCTGCGCCATGCTCAACCGCGATGTCTCGCGCAGCATGAGCGAACACACCGCAACCAATGCCAGAGCCCCCGCGCCATACAGCGCCACGCCCAACGGGTCATGGTTGGTGAGGATCAGGATTGCCGTGGCGATGCTCGATGCAGTGCCGCCGCCCAGCGCGGCGCCGATCTGGTAGCTGGCCGAGATACCCGAGTAGCGCATGCTGCGCGGGAACTGCTCGCCGAGGAAGGCCGGGATAGGCCCTTGGGTCGCGCCCATCAGCAGGCCGGTCAGGCTGTAGGCGCACAAGGCGATGGCGAAGCTCTTCATGCCCACCAGGGAAAAGAACACGAACAGCCCCACGGCCATTGCCACTGCGCCAAAGCACATCACCGTGCGCCGCCCCAAACGGTCCGACAGGTAGCCGAACAACGGCGCCGACAGCACGATGGCGACCGACATCGCCAGGTCGAACATCAACGCCTCGGTACTGCCGAAGCCCACCTGTGTGGCGTAAGTCAGGAAGAAGGTACTGCCGATGTAGGCGATGGTGCAGTAACCGAAGGCAATCCCGGTGCACAGCAACAGCTGCCGCGGACGTTGGCGCAGGGCCGCGGCCAACGGTGCATGTTCAGGTCTGGTCACGGGCGTGGTGGCCGCTGCCGGTGCCTTCAGGCGCGCGTACAGGCCGATCAGCACCAAGGTACCGCCCAGCCAGAACGGGATGCGCCAGGCGAAATCGACCAGGTTGTCGTCAAAGGCCGCGCTGACGATGGCGAACACCCCAGCCCCGAGGATGCCACCCACGCCAATCCCCATGCTTGTGAAGCTACCCCACAGCCCGCGCCGCCCCGGTGGCGCAGACTCGATGCCGAACAGCGCGGCACCGCCCCACTCCCCGCCAGCCGCAAAGCCCTGGACCAGGCGCAGCAGCACCAGCAGGATCGGCGCGGCCACGCCGACGCTGGCATGGCCGGGCAGGCAGCCGATGAGGAAGGTGCTCATGCCCATCAGCGGCAAGGTGGCAACCAGTACCTTCTGCCGGCCGATGCGGTCACCGAAGTGGCCGAACACCAGGCCACCCAACGGTCGGGCAAGAAAGCCCGCACCGAAAGCGCTGAAGGCCACCAACGTGGCTGTCAGGTGGTCCATCTGCGGGAAGAACACCTGGGGAAACACCAGTGCGGCGGCGGTGCCGTAGATGATGAAGTCATAGAACTCCAGCGCCGTCCCCAGTCCGGAGACGCAGAAGGTTCGCAAGGCGGAACGGGATGACGCAGGGCGGGAATGTTGCGCATGCATTGTTGTTGTTCTCGTTCAGCGGCGCCGCCTTGAGCTGGCGGCACCGGGTTGGCTCAGAAAGTGTCGAAGCCGGCCTTGGCCAGTTGCACAGGCGTGCCGGCCACGTACTGCAGGGCACAGCGTTCGGTGTCGATGCCGACGCTGAGCAAGGTTTCCCAGCGCTCGGTATCGGGCATGGCCATGTCCGGGTGGAAGCAGATTGGCGCCCTGTCGCCCTCGGCGCCGCACATGGCCTCGGCCCGGGCACGCAGGTCAGCGCTGGCCATCTGGCCGACCACCTGCTCGAGGTGGCCCAGACGGCATTGGGTATCGGCACGGTCGGCGACCTGCTCGCCCAGGCTCAGCTGTGGGTCGAGGAAGTGATTGGTGTGCAGCAGCCAGCCGTCTTCCCGTGGCAAAACCAAGGCGGTGCGCGCGGGGCTCAATTCGATGCTGGCCGCGCGCGGGCTGCGGTCCTGGCGGGAGAACACTGTCAGCACGGTGGAGGCACTGACCCGCGCCGAACGAGCAAGCTCGATGGCCTCCTCGACACTGCTGGCCTCCTCCAGCAGACGCCGGGCGATGGCGTGTACCGGCACACCACCACTGTCGTTGTCACTGGTGTGGTGGAGGATATTGAAGTGCAGGCCGAGGCCCGCGCTGTTCACACCAAGCTTGGCGAGCATGCCGAACTCGCAGAACAGCTTGACGTTCATGCCGCGCTCGGTGTGCAGCGCCAGCATCAGGCCATGGGGGCACAGGCTGTCATGCCAATCCCAGGTCTGCAGGGTCTGCGGCGCACGTGCGCCACGGGGTGCATGCACGGTGGTGGAGCATTCGCTGTGGCGGGTTCGGGCCGCCAGTACTTCAGTGCGGGCGTTCAGGCTCGCCAGCTGCCACAGCGGCAGCTCGGCACCGCTGGCCAGGCCGACCACTTCAGCGGCCAGGCCCGGGCTCCAGGCTTCCAGGGCTGCCAAGCTGTTTTCGCCGATGCGCTGCGCCTCACTCAAGGGCACGCCAACCCGCGGGAAAAAGCCCAGGTACAGTGCAGTGGTGGTACGGATCTGCTCGGCGAAGCGCGCACCAATCTGGCGGCCTCGCTCGAGGGGGTTGCGGATGTCGCTGACATGGGTGTGGATCTTCAAGGCGGGAAACTCCTGATACAGGCCGCGGTGGTCAGGCAAGCACCGCTAGCCTAACGAGGCCCCCCCAATCGATCATCGCCACAACCCGCACAACTTTTGTGCCCCGATGGAAAAACTCAGCCCCGTGCCAGCGCCTGCGCGCCCTGCCCGTGCAGGTGCTCATGCAGCAAGGCAATGAACGCCTGCACCTTGCGGGTATTGCGCCGGTGCGGCAGGTAAAGCACGTGCACCCAGGGGCCGAACGCACTCAGCGCCCGCCAGTAGTCGGGCATCACCTCCACCAGCTGCCCGTTGGCCAGGTAGGGGGCGGCACACCAGGTGGGTACGAACTGCAAGCCCTGCCCATCGAGCAGGCAGGCCAGCAGGAAGTCGAAGTTGTCGCTCACCAGTCGAGGGGTGGGCTGACGCACACGCAGCGTCTGGCCGCCGTGTTCGATCCACCAGAAGCTGCGATTGAGCAGCGGGTGGCGCAACAGCAGCCAGTCGTGTTGGGCATAGTTCTCCAGAGTGATCGCCTCGCCGTGTCGGGCCAGGTAGGCAGGGCTGGCGCAAAGGATCACGCGGTTCTCGATCAGCGGCTGGGCGATCAGCTCCGGCTGGTCGGTGGGGCCGTCGCGCAGCGACAGGTCGTAGCCGCCATCGATCAGGTCTTCGTTGGCATCGTTGAGGTTGACCTCCAGGCGCACCTGCGGGTGCTCGCGCATGAAGCGGCAACACACCTGGTTGAGAAACGCGGGGCCGAACGACGGTGGCGCGGTAATGCGCAGGGTACCGCGCAGCGCGTGCTGCAACTGCTCCACTTCCTCGGTCACCCGTTGCAGGTGCATCAACGCCTGGCGCGCGCCTTCCAGGTACAAGGTACCGGCCTCGGTCAGCGCCATGCGCCGGGTGGTGCGTTCGAACAGGCGCACGCCCAGTTCGCTCTCCAGGTGCGCAACAGCCTTGGTGATGGCAGACGGCGTCTTGCCCAGTTGCTCGGCCGCACGGCTGAAGCTGCCGTGTTCGGCGGCAGCGACGAAGATGGTCAGGGCCATCATCTTGTCCATGGTTTCTTCCTGTTCGGCACAAACGGTGGGAGTGATGCGAGGGTGGCGAGTATCTGCCCCTCCTATCAAACCCGCAAATGCCGGCGATTTGAATAGGCACGGCAAGGTCCGCTGCTTGCAGCCTGGCAAATACGGGCTCGGGATTCTTTCCCCATCACGAAAAAAGTTGTGCCTGCCCTCGCCTTTATCCGCCCTGGCCCCCTGGCTAGGCTGCGGCGCCATCACGACAACAACGAGGCACAGCATGAAGCAGCTCCTGAAGATGGCAATCAGCGCCGGCCTGGCCTGCACCTGCATGCCGGGTTTCGCGGCAGTGGACCTGATCCTGCACAACGCCAAGGTCTACACCGCCGAGCCCGGCCAGCCCTTGCAGCAGGCCGTGGCCGTCGAAGGCGAGAAAATCGTCGCGGTAGGTTCCGACCAGGCCGTGCTACGCCTGAAGGCCAAAGGCACCCGGGTCATCGACCTGGGTGGCAAGGTGCTGATGCCGGGCATGCTCGACGCCCACTCGCATGCCATCAAGGGTGGCCTGCAACTGGTGCTGGCCGACCTCGCCGGCGAGCAGGTTGCCCTGGACGAACTGGAACGGCGCCTGCGCCAGTGGCGCAGCGACGGCAAGGCCGTGCGCGGCGAGTTCCTTGTCATCGGTGGTGTACCGGGCACCTACTGGAATGACATTCCGGCGCTGGAACAGCGCTTCAACCACGGCGAATGGGCCGAGCAACCGATCCTGTTCGCCGCCAACGACATGCACACCGGCTGGGCCAACCAGGCCATGCTCAAGCGCACCGCAATCGATGCCGACACCATCGCTGCCCTGCCTGCCGAGGCACGCAACACCATCGGCCAACACCCGGACGGAACCCCAAACGGTTTCCTCGCCGATGCCAGCTACTACCCGGTGACCGACCTGCTGCCCGCGCTGCCCCACGCCACCCTGCTGAGCGCAGGGCGCATGGCCCTTGACCATTACAAGCAGCTGGGCATCACCGGCTGGATGGACCCGCTGGCCAACGAGCTGCCGGGGGCTGATGTGAACAACCATTCGCTGGGCGTACTGCCGGTGTACAAGGACCTCTCCGCGCGCGGCGAGCTGACCGCCCACGTCGCCGCCCTGCTGATGGCCGATTCCAGGGCCCGCCCTGCCGAGCTGGACGAACTGGACAAGGTACGCCGGCAATTTCTCGGCGTGCACAACCTCACCCTGCCGGGCATCAAGGTGTTTGCCGACGGCGTTGCCGAAGCGCCAGCGCAAACGGCGGCGATGCTCGAGCCCTACAGCAACTCCGGCAAGCACGGCGAACTGCTGCTGGACCCGAAGCACTTTGGCGAGCTGGTCAGTGCCGCCGACGCCCGTGGCTGGCTGGTGCACGTGCATGCCATCGGCGACCGCGCCGTGCGCGAGGCGCTCAACGGCATCGAGCAGGCACGGCGTGATCGCCACAGCGGCATCCCCCATTCCATCACCCACTTGCAGATGGTCAACCCCACGGAATACGCCCGCTTCAAGCAGCTCGACGTGATTGCAGCAATGCAGCTGTACTGGGCCAGCGCCGACCAATCGAACATGGAGCTGGTCAAGCCGTACGTGAACGCCATGGCCTTCATGCACACCTTCCCGGCCCGTTCGCTGCTCAAGCATGGCGCCACCCTTGCCGGCGCCAGCGACTGGCCGATCACCACCCCGGACCCTTGGCAGGCGATCTACCAGGCCATCAGCCGCAAGGGGCCCAAAGGTGTGCTCAACGCCGCTGAAGCCATCGACCGCCAGGTGATGTTCCAGGCCTATACACTCAACGCCGCCCGCACCATGCGCCTGGAGCAGCAGATCGGTTCGCTCAAGGTCGGCAAGCAGGCCGACATGATCGTGGTCGACCGCGACGTACTCGACGTCGATGCCGAAACGCTGCGCGATACCCAAGTGCTGCAGACCTGGTTTGCCGGGAAGCTGATCTACGCGCGCTGACCTGCGGGCCTCATCGACGCGGTCTATCAGCTCATCCATTCCATCGATTTGACCGCGTCAAATTGCCTCATGTAGCTTGCCGCCCTCTTCGCCGCTGGCCCAAAGGTGGGCGCTACACCTTTGCGCCAGCTGCGCAGCCTACCCCGTACTGATCAAGCCCCACCACGGCGTGCCTGCCAGTTGCGTCGCCGTCACTGTGTTCGAGTTTGCGAAATGTCCGTCAACAGCCCCACCCGTATCACCGAGCTCGTCATCGAGAGCGGCGTCAAAAAAGCCCATCTATCCACCCATGCGACACTGGTCCTGGGGTTTCTCGCAGGTGCATTTATTTCGCTGGGGTTTCTCCTGGCTATCCACGTCAGCACCATGATCCCGGTACAGTGGGCCTCGTTCGGCACACTGCTGGGCGCCGCGGTATTTCCCATCGGCCTGATCCTGGTGATCCTGGCCGGTGGCGAACTGCTCACCGGCAACATGATGAGCCTGCCCTTGGCGATGTTCGCCCGGCGTATCGGCCCAGGCGCCGTGGCGCGCAACTGGCTGCTGGTGACCGTCGCCAACCTGTTCGGTGCACTGTTCGTTGCCGGGTGCTTCGGTCACCTGCTCGGCCTGACCGAAGGGGCCTACCTGAACAAGATGTTGGCGGCTGCGACCAGCAAGACCAACGCCGACTTCCTCCACGCCTTCGTGTCCGGAATCGGCTGCAACTGGCTGGTGTGCCTGGCAGTGTGGCTGTCGTATGCCAGCCGTGAAATGAGCGGCAAGATTCTCGGCATCTGGTTCCCGATCATGGCGTTCGTCGCCATCGGTTTCCAGCACGTGGTTGCCAACATGTTCCTGATTCCCGCAGCGATCTTTGCCGGCTACCTGAGCTGGGGGCAGTTGGCGGAGAACCTGGTGGCCGTGTTCCTGGGGAATGCGGTGGGTGGGGCGATCTTCGTGGGGTTGGCGTACTACGTGTCCTACGGTGTGCCTTCGCAGGAAGCGTGCGAGGTGCAGTGAGGCTAAGCAAATTGGGGCCGCTTTGCGGCCCTTCGCGGCAGTTCGAACAGCATGCCTGGCCGTACGACCCCATCCAGGAAGCTGGTGTTGCCCAGCGGCAACGGCGGCAGCTCTCACGCTGCATGCGGTAGAGCTGATAGATTGGTCACAGAGTTCCATCTGGTGAACCATCGAACATGGAAGACCTGAACGACCTGTATTACTTCGCCCAAGTCGTCGAGCACGGCGGTTTCGCACCGGCCGGGCGGGCACTGAACATTCCGAAATCCACACTCAGCCGGCGCGTCCTGCAGCTGGCGGAGCGCCTGGGCGTACGCCTGCTCCAGCGTTCCACCCGACACTTTTCGGTGACCGAGACGGGCCAGGAGTTCTTCCAGCATTGCAGGGCCATGCTGGTGGAAGCGGAAGCGGCCCGATGGGTGGTCGAACGCACCCGCGCCGAGCCCCAGGGCACCGTCCGCATGAGCTGCCCGACAACCCTGCTGCATTACCGCGTTGGCGGGCTGGTCAGTCGATTCATGGCCGAAAACCCGAAAGTGAAGGTGCACCTGGAACCCACCAACCGCCGTGTGGATGTATTGGGCGAAGGCCTCGACCTGGCGCTGCGGGTGCGCTTCCCGCCGCTGGAGGACAGCGACCTGGTCATGCGCACACTGGCCAGGAGCCCGCAGCGGCTGGTCGCGAGCCCCTCGCTGGTGGAGCGGCTGGCGCTGCAACTGCCCGTCGAACCAGAGCACCTGGGTGAGCAGCCGAGCCTGGATTGGGGGCCACCCAGGGACCACATCTGGCAACTTGAAGGGCCCGACGGCGCGCATGCCGAAATCCGCCACACGCCGCGCTACATCACCGATGACATGAGCGCACTGCGGCAGGCGGCGCTTGACGGTGTAGGCATCGTGCAATTGCCGTTCATGGTGGTTGACCAGGACCTGGAAAACGGCCGCTTGGTGGAGCTCAACCCGCAATGGGAACCGCGCTGCGGCATCGTCCATGCGGTGTTCCCTTCCCGCCGCGGCCTGTTGCCCTCAGTGCGCAGCCTGATCGACTTTCTGGCCGAACATATCTGGGAATGACCGGCGCTATGCCGGCGCCGGGCCGATGTCAGGCCGGGGCCGCCTTGCGGCCCTTCGCGGGCACGCCCGCTCCCACAAGTACGGCCGCGCTGTCGCGTAGAGAACTGAATTCGCAAGCAATCCGCGTCACCCTGTGGGAGCGGCTTTAGCCGCGAAGAATCCAACGCGGTGCATGGCACCGGCTACGCCGGTGTTCGCGGCTAAAGCCGCTCCCACAGGGGCCCTGCTAATTCAACGAGTTATGTGCAGTTCTAGGAGAGCGGGCTTGCATGACCAAGCATCATCCCTTCAGCGGACCTGTGCGTCGTGGCCGACGCACATCACGCGATCAGAACAGGCTGATCGGGTAATCGACGATCAGGCGGTACTCATCGGCACTGGAGTTGCCGCGGGTATTGCCGGGCGCGGTATAGCCATCACCCTCGCGGTGCGTTGCCCAGCGTAGGGTCAGCGACAGGTCCTTCGCCGGGCCGGCTGGCACCTGGTACTTGAGGGCAAGGTCGCGTTCCCAGTGCTTGGCGTGCTTGCCGTCCGGGTTGTAGATATAGCCATAACCGACGCTTGCTGGATCGACACGGGTGAGGTCGGCCTCGCCACGGGTGTAGGCCGCGATGAACTGCAGCGAGGGCGCCCCCAGCGGCGCCAGGCTGGTTTCGTACTGAAGGCGCCAGGACTTTTCACCGGGGCCGTTGAAATCGGCAAATTGCTGGGAGTTGCTCAGGTAAAGGAAGACACGGTCGTTCTGCGTGATGTAGTCGAACGGCGTTCGGCCGTCGACCTTCTGCAAGCCCAGGGTCAGGGTCTGGCCATAGGCTATCGCGGAGATACCGGCGCTGTAGGTGTCGTTATCGATGTCACCCAGCTGGCTGCGCCCTTGGTCCCGGGTCTTGAAGTAGTGCAGGTAGGGTTTGAGCAGCAGCGCATCGTTGACCCGAAACACCTGCGAAACCCCCAGGTAATACTGATTCCAGATGTCTTCCAGCTGGCCGCCATAAACGGTCAGCTGCAACCCTTTCGGCCGGCCATACACCGCGCCAAGCCAGCCGATATGAGGGCTTTCGCGGTCCGCCGCCACACCCGCGCTGTTGCGCGCGCCATAGGCGGTGACCAGGTGGGAGTGGCCGCTCTGGTTGCGCAGCCGGGTAGATTCCACGAACCCGGCATCCAGCCACAGGTCGTCGATGCCATGGTTCTTCAGGGTGACGCCACGATACGTCTGCGGGAACAGGCGGCTTGTGCCGCTCGCCACCACCGGGTTCTCGACCAATTGGTCGCCGGCCTTCACCAAGGTGTCGAGGTACCTCAGCTTGAGCGCTGCGCCGGCACTGGAAAACGTGTCACCCGGCTTGAGCGATGAGTCCAGCGGGAGCAAGCCAGCGCCGCCACTTCCACCGCCGCCATCGAGCTTGATGCCGAGGAAGGCGTGCGCATCCACGCCCAACCCGACAGGCGTATCGGTGAAGCCCGAGCGGAACGAAAACAGAAAACCCTGGGCCCATTCGGTCGGGTCGCGGGGTACCAGCTCAGAGTGGTTATCGCGCTGGAAATAGTAGTTCCTCACCAGCGCATCCAGGCGCGCGCCTTCGACCAGACCGGGCGGGATGCCCAGTTCCACGGCCTGCCGGTCATTGACACCGGTGAAGATGTTGTCCTTCTGCCCCAGGGCGTTGTCGGCCTGGGCAGGCGCCGCAAGCACCAGGCCGAGCCCCAACGGGCAAAGCAGCAGGCGCCGATTTGCGTCGAGGGTCGCCATCGTCGTGCACCTCATGCCCGCCAAGGGATAGTTGGCGCATGTACTCATGTGCTGCTCCTCTACCGGCAGCCGGCAGGCGCAACGCTGCGCCTGGCCTCATCCAACCAGCTTGCTGGCGATGATGATTTCGCCGCTCAACACCTTGTGAATGGGGCAGGCATTGGCAACTTCCAGCAAGCGCGTGCGTTGCTCTTCGCTCAGCGGCCCGCTCAAGCGAATGTCACGAGCGATCTGGATCCGAGGTTCGCGCCCCAGTTGTTCCTGCTCGATGCGGATATCCACATCGATGGCTTGCAGCGGCATTTCCTTGCGCTGTGCGTACATGGCAACCGTGATGGAAGTGCAGGCGCCAAGGGATGACAGCAACAGCCCATGGGGTGACGGCCCGACATCCCCGCCGCCTGCCGCCGCATCAACATCGCTGGCCCACTGGTGCTGGCCATCTGTCACGTTCACCTGGTACGCCACGCCTGCAAACGAAGCGCGGATTGCTCGCTCTGACATTGAAACTCCTGATTGACGATTGCCTGTGGCCACCCTGCTGCACAGGCTGCAAAGCTTGAATGATAGGTGCACGACGCAACGGACGGTAGGTGATGAAATGCGCCGCAGCGTTCTGCCTGATGAACGCTGCGCCCGGTCAAAGGCGCTACGCCGACCGCTCGAACGCCACCGCAAGAAAGTCGATCAACTCCCGCACCGCTGGCGTCAGCCCCCGCCGCGAAGGAAACAGGGCGATTACCTCGCCCATCCTGGGCACCCAGCTCTCCAGCACGTTCAGCAAACGCCCGGCGGCCAGGTCATCCTTCACCATATCCGCTGGCAGCAGCACCACGCCCACGCCAGCGAGCGCGCCCTGGTACAGCACCGCGATATCGTCGGAGACCAACCGTGGGCGGAAGCGAATGGACGCCACCCCGCCTTCGGGGCCGTACTCCTGAACATTCGCCCCCCAGCCAAGGCTGGGCAGTTCAAACAGGTCGGCAGGCTGCAGAGGGCGGTCGTACTGCGCCAGCAAGCCGGGCGAAGCCACCAGGCACTGGCGGCTCTGCGCCAGTTTGCGCATCACCAGCTCGCTGCTTTCCAGCGGTTGATGGCGCACGCTCAGGACCAGGTCGAAGCCCTCGCCGATCACATCGACCCGCCGGTTGTAGCTCTTCACCAGCAACTCCACCGCCGGGCATTGCACCATGAACTGCCCAAGCATCGGCGCCAGGCGTGCATCCAGCAGCGAGGTGCTGCAGGCCAGCCGGACAATGCCGCTGGGCACGGCGCGACTGCGCTGGATCGCGTCCTCGGCAGCAAATGCCCGATCGACCATCGACATACAGTGATGGTAGTACTCCAGCCCCACTTCGGTGACCGCGAACTGCCGGGTGGAGCGCTGGATCAGGCGCACCCCCAGGCGGTCCTCCAGATTGGCGACTCGCCGGCTCAGCCGCGACTTGGGCAGGCCGAGCGCGCGCCCGGCCGATGCGAAACCGCCACACTCGACCACCTTGGTATACAGGTACAGCTCATTCAAATCGAACATCATGCTCATCGCCCACCCCCAGCTATTCGAGAATGGTCACGGTGGCAGTGGTCCCCGCACGCAAGGGTGGCGCATCGGCACTGCGCTCCAGGCGCAGCCGTACAGGGATCCGCTGGGCAAGCTTGACCCAGGTGTAGCTTGGGTTGACGTTGGCCAGCAAGCGGTTGCCCGGCTGGTTCTCGCGGTCGGTAATGGCATAGGCGATGCTCTCTACCGTGCCCTCCAGCACCTCGCCACTCATCAGGGCGATGCGCGCACGGCTGCCCACCTTGATTTTCGGCAACTTGGTTTCCTCGAAATAGCCACTGACGTGGAACGACGAACTGTCGACCAGCGCCAGCAGCGGCATGCCCGGCTGGGCATAGTCGCCCTGGCGGGTCAGCAGGTTGGTCACGTAACCGCTGACCGGGGCGCTGACCCGGGTGCGTTCGAGGTCGAGCCGGGCCTGCTGCAGCGTGGCCTCGGCGAGTTGCACGTTGGCCTGTGCCAGGCCGAGGTTGGACTGTTCGCGCAGCAGGTCGGCCTGGGCCACGGCCACGTCGGTGCCGGCCTTTTCCCACTCTTCGGCAGAGATTGCCGACATCGATTGCAGCTTGCGTCGGCGTTGCTCTTCGCTGCGCCGCTGCTTGAGCTGCGCCTCGTTGGCGACGATGGCGGCCTGCGACTGCCCCAGCGCCGCACGCGCGACTTCGACGGCTCGCACGGCATGCAGCACGGCCAGCTCGTAGCGCGCCGGGTCGATCTGCAGCAGCAGGTCGCCCTGCCTGACGAACTGGTTGTCCTGCACCGGCAGCTCGATGATGCGCCCTGCCACCTCGGCCGACAGGGTCACCACATCGGCCCGCACACGGGCATCACGGGTCCAGGGCGCACGGGTGTAGTAGTCCCAGGCAAACCAGCCCAGCACCACTGCAAGCGCCAGCACTGCCAGGGTCAGAGCCTTGGCAAGAACAGGTTTCAACACAGGCATATTCAGGCACTCGCTCCCATCAACAACACCAGCGCCGCGCAGATCGCGGCATACAAGGCGCCCTGCAACAGCGCCGGGTGCCACACACGCGCCAGCACGCCACTGCGCCGCAACAGGGCGTCCAGCACCAGAAACAACGGCAACCCCAGCAACAACGCCTGGGCAATCGGCGGCAGGTAGACCCCGCCAAACTCGAAATCAACGGGCATAGGCGCCCTCCTCCTCAGGCAACGTCTGCGCTGCCAGCACCGGTCGATAGCGCTGCAACAACTGGCCGACAACCGATAGCGCGACCCGCAGGATGAACAACTGCCGCAGCGTCTCGCGGCCCGCCTCGGCGTGTGCCTGGTGCAGCGCATCCAGGGTTTCGGCAAGCTCGGCCAGCTCGCGCAACAGCCCGTCCACATCCACCCGCCGGCGTGCACCGATCAGATCCGCCATCTCCTGCAACCCTAGGCGCAAACGCGCCCTCGTGCCTTCAGGCAGCACCGTGAGGTTGACGCACTGGGCATGCGCCTGGCCCAGCGCAATGGCCAGCGCCGGGCACACCAGGCTGCAATCGAACAGCTCCCGGGAGCGCGCATCAGTGGCGGCGGGCAACAGGCCGATCATCGCCGACAGGCGGTCCAGCATACGGCTCTCGAAATCGAACTGACGCGCCACGCTGGCAGGTGCCGTCACGTACTCATGCACATCCTCGCGGGTCTGGCGGAACAGCCGGGCCATGCGCTTTTGCGGGTTGAACGGGAACACCAGGGCGAACACCACCATCGCCAGCCCGCCAGCCGCCGCATAGCCACCGGCAAACTCGAACCACTGCATGGCACTGTTGTGGTAGGCGCCGACATTCTGCGGCCCGATCATCAACAGGCTGATCAACCCGATGCCCATGCCGATGCCCGCTGTCATGGGGCTGGCCAGGCCGACGGCCGCCAGGTACAGCAACGGCACCAGGCACACGGCAAGCATTTCGAAATCGGTGAACATCGGCAGCAGGGCAAACTGGTACACGGCGGACAACAGCAGCGCGACCAGCAGGCCACGGTTGTAGTTTTGGCTGGCCAGCAACGGCCGCGGCAGCGTCGCCATCAGCGAGCACATGACACCGATCAGGATCACCCCGGAACGCGCGCCGTCCCAGGCCGTTTCGATCCACAACCAACCGGCGAGAAACAGCGCCAGGAAGGCCCGCACGGCGTTCATGCCGGCCAGGCGGAAGTCCAGATGCAGCGCGCTGGCTTGCCCTTGGGCGTGGGGACAACTGGCGCCCCTGCGCTGCTGGATCGCCTCGTTGAGCTCGATCAGTTCGTTCAGCTGCTGCAGCAGGCGCGCCTGCTCCCAGCGCAGGGCCCAGGCCAGCGAGCGCATGCGCGGGGGCAAGGGCTCGTCGAGAAACTCGACCCGGTCAGCGGCGGCGTCGAAGCGCTGGTACAGGTGGTGGATCGCTTCGCGGCGCTGCGCCGACAACTTCACGCCGTCACGGGCCAGTGCCTCCAGGTTGTCCAGCTCGTCCTGGCGCAACAGCTGGATTTCTTCTGGCAACGGCCCTTGCCAGTGCTGCTTGATCAACTCGCGCTGTTGGCGCAATACCAGCAGGCGCGACACCAGCAGCACCAGTTGGTTGGCCAGCAGCTGCACCAGCCCATCGGCGTTGCGCAGGTGCGGCGCATCGAAATAGAGATGGCGGCGCAGGCCTTCCAGCACACTGATCTCGCTGATCAGTTGCGCCTGCCGCTGGTGCAGCGCGGCTTCATCCTCTTCGCTGCGCACCACCTCGGCGGCGTGCCGGGCGATCAGCTTGACCAGGCTATCGACCTTGCTGAAGTAGCCCTGCGCCACTGCCTGTGGGCGCGCGCTCAACAAACTGACCACGGCCACGCAGGCCACCGCCAGCAGGGTTTCGGTCAACCGCGTGATGGCCAGCAGGAGGATGCCGTCCGGTTCCGGCACGGCCAGCATCGCGACCACCACGGCGGTAAACCCGCTGAGGACGAAGGCATGCGAGTCGGTATAGCGCAGCAGCGTGCCGCCCGCCGTGCAGAACGCCAGCCACAGGGCCAGGCAGACGATGAAAGGCATTGGCGCCTGAGGGAACAAGGCCATGATCACCACAGCCATGGCCGCCCCCGCTGCGGTGCCCAGTACCTGGGCGAAACTGCGCTTGAGGGTCATGCCGGCCAACGGCAGGCTGATGATGATCACGGTCATCAGCGCCCACTTCGGTTGTTCCAGGTCGAAGATGAACGCCAGGTAGAGGCACAACAGGCCTGCAACGATGGTACGCAGCGCGAAGAACAGCACCCCACGGCCAGGGTTCAAGGCCATCTTGAAATAGGAAATCAGTGGAGCCATCCGGCACCTCGGGACACGGCCAGGAAGCCGCGCATGGGCGCATGGCATTCCGGGCCGGGTTGATTCATGAGCTGGAGGCGTCTCTACGCATCCGCGAGCACACTCACATTACCGTTCAAGTGCGCGAGTCGAGCAACCGTAAGACATATAAGCAGATTAACTGACGACAGGTTGGGTACCGCCCTGCTCGAGGCGCAGGCACCGGCGGCACAAAACTGACGTGTGACACAAGCGATCGGGGAGCCATGCACGCGCATGGCGCCCCGGCCGGATTACTTCGACAGCTTGCTGAAGCTGGTCATCAGGTTGCGGTAGTCCGGGATGTGGTTGGAGAACAGCGTGCCCAGGCCTTCGATGTCGTTGCGCCAGTCGCGGTGCAGCTCGCAGGCCACGCCGAACCAGGTCATCAGCTGCGCGCCGGCGGCTTCCATCCGGCGCCAGGCCGAATCACGGGTCAGTTCGTTGAAGGTACCGGAGGCATCGGTGACCACGAACACATCGAAGCCTTCTTCCAGGGCCGACAGTGCCGGGAAGGCCACGCAAACCTCGGTCACCACACCGGCGATGATCAGTTGCTTCTTGCCGGTGGCCTTGACCGCCTTGACGAAGTCTTCGTTGTCCCAGGCATTGATGTTGCCCGGGCGCGCGATGTACGGCGCGTCAGGGAACTGCTCCTTGAGTTCGGGCACCAGCGGGCCATTTGGGCCGTTCTCGAAGCTGGTGGTGAGGATGGTCGGCAACTTGAAGTACTTGGCCAGGTCCGACAGGGCCAGCACATTGTTCTTGAAACGGTCGGGTTCGATATCCCTTACCAAAGAGAGCAAACCCGTCTGGTGATCCACCAGCAGTACGGCGGCGTTATTCTTGTCCAGTCGCTTGTATTGAAAGGCCATGATGTTTTCCTTACTCGGGTTGGATGCGTTTGGTATGACTTCGCCCAAACAATGGCGCCCCGGTAAGATAACCAGCCAGGCAGAGCCGTGACAGGCTGACATCCGCAACACAGAGTCCCATTTCAGGAACAGCCACCTGGCACTGCGCGCCCCCTGTAGGAGCGGCCTTGTGTCGCGATAGGGCTGCGAAGCAGCCCCAGGATTTCAGCGCAAATGCATAAATTGCCGGGGCTGCTTCGCAGCCCTATCGCGACACAAGGCCGCTCCTACAAGGGGCCGCGCAAGGCCATGGGGTTGAGGCTTCAGCCCAGCAACTGGCTCAACACCGCACGCAACTTCCCCGGTTTGACAGGCTTGTTCAGCAACGGCGCACCGAGCTTGTTCAAGGAGCGTCGGCACTGATCGCTGCGGTCGGCGGTGATGATCACCGCAGGAATGGCGGCGCCGAAATGTTCACGCAAGTGCCTGACCACCTCGCAGCCGACAACACCGTGGTCCAAGTGAAAGTCCGCCAGGATCAATTCCGGTGCCCGCCCCTGCAAGGCCAGCAAGGCCCCGGCCTGGTCGGTCGCGGTAACCACTTCGCAGCCCCACTGCCCGAGCAGCGCGCCCATGCTCTCGAGGATGCTCACTTCGTTGTCCAGTACCAGCAGGCGGCGGCCCGGCAACGGGTTGCCGGCGCCCGGCTGCGGCGCGGCCTGGTGGATAGGCAACGGCATGGCTTCGCCGATCGGCACGTCGATGCTGAACATCGAGCCACGCCCCGGCCACGAGCGCACCTCGATGCGGTAGCCGAGAATCTTGGCGATCCGCTCGACGATCGCCAGCCCCAGGCCCACGCCCTTGCGGTCGGCGGCGCGGCCAACGTCCAGTTGATTGAACTCGAGGAAGATGGCCTGCAGCCGATCCGCCGCGATGCCCCGCCCGGTATCCCACACCTCCAGGCGCAAGTGATCGCCGCGGCGCCTGGCCCCCAGCAGGATCCTGCCCTCGTCGGTATAACGGCAGGCGTTGCTGAGAAAGTTGCGCAGGATACGCGTCATCAGCCGCAGGTCGGTACTGATGGCGTAGTCGCCAATGCGCGCGCGCAGCTTCAGGCCTGCCGCATCGGCCACCGTGCGAAACTCCGAGACCAGTGGCCCGAACAGTTCGTCGAGGCGGTACAGCGCCACGTCCGGCTTGACCGCCGCCTGGTCGAGCCGGGAAATGTCCAGTAGGTCGGTCAGCAGGTCTTCGGCGCCCTCCAGGGCCTGATGGGTACGCTCCACCAGCACCTTTTCCGCTTCTGGCAATGGCCTTTCGCGCAAGGTCGAGATCAGCAGCCGCGCGGCATTCAGCGGTTGCAGCAGGTCATGGCTGGCGGCAGCGAGGTATTTGTCCTTGCTGCGGTTGGCGGTTTCCGCGGCGTCGCGGGCATCGCGCAGGGCGCGGGCGATCTGTTTGCGCTCGGCGATCTGCTGTTGCAGGTTGCGGTTGGCCTCAAGCAGTTCATCGGTGCGGGCGGCCACCCGTTGCTCGAGTTCGTCATTCAGTTGCTGCAGGCGCTGCTGGGCCAGCTTGCGTTCGGTGATGTCGGCGACAAACCCTTCCACCAGCCCTTCCTGGCCGGGCTTGAGCAACAGGTTCATCAGCACATCGAGGTGGCTGCCATCCTTGCGCCGCAAGCGGGTTTCATAGCCGTGCAGGCTGCGTTCACGGGCGAGGGTCGCGGTGATTGCGTGCAACTCTTCGGCCCCGCCGACAAACAGGTTGGCGGCAAGGTCCGTCAGCGGAAACAGCAACGCTTGCGGGTTGTCGTAACCCAGCATGCGTGCCAACGCCGGGTTGGCTGCACGCATGCCGTCTTGCAGGCTGGCCTGGAAAATCCCGTGCACGGCGTTTTCGAACAGCCATTTGTAGCGGTTGCGTTCGGCCTCCAGTTCGTCCAGGCGCGCCGCCAGCTCCGGGTAATGGCTCTTGCGCGCCGAGTGGTCGCCCAGCCCCAGCAGCCCGGCCAGCGCCCGTTGCTGCTCGTCAGAGGGCCTCGCCATAGACCACCTCGACATCACGCTGGCTCGACGCACGCGGGTTGGTGAGGATGCACGGGTCATCCATCGCATGTTGCGACAGGAACGGGATATCGGCCGTGCGCACCCCGTGCAGGCCCAAGGTTTCGTGGAAGCCGATGGCATGCTTCAGGGCGATCAGGTGCTCCACCAGGCGCGCGCAGATCTGCCGGTGGTTGAGGCCGCGGCAGTCGATACCCAGCACTTCGGCAATCACCTTGAAACGCTCCGGTGCCGAGCTGTAGTTGAACGCCACCACGTGCTCCACCAGCACCGCATTGCACAGGCCATGCGGCAGGTCGAGGAACCCGCCCAGGCTGTGCGACATGGCGTGGACCGCACCCAGGATCGCATTGGAAAACGCCAGCCCCGCCTGCATGCTGCCCAGCATGATCTTCTCGCGCAGGGCGATATCGGTGGGGTTGGCGATCATTTCCACCAGGTTGCCGTTGATCAGGCGCATGGCCTCCAGCGCATGGGGGTCGGTCAGCGGGCCGTGGCCGGTGGAAACGAAGGCTTCGATGGCATGCACCAGCGCATCGATGCCGGTGCAGGCCGACAGGAACGGGTCCATGCTCAGGGTGGTTTGCGGGTCGATCAGCGACACGTCCGGCACCACCGCCTTGCTGACGATGGAGAACTTCATGCGCTCCTGCTGGTTGGAAATGATCACGAACTGCGACACGTCCGCCGAAGTGCCGGCCGTAGTCGGGATCAGGATCAGCGGCGGGCTGGGCACGCGGATCATGTCCACGCCTTCGAATTCGAGGATGCTGCGCCCGTGGGCGACCACGATGCCGATGGCCTTGCCGCAATCCATCGGGCTGCCGCCGCCGACCGCGACGATCACATCACAGTGGTTCTGCCGGTAGATCTCGGCACCGAGCATCACCTCTTCGACCCGTGGGTTGGGTGATACGGCGCTGTACAGGCAGTAGTCGATGCCCTGGGCCTGCAGGCTGGCCTCCACGTCCGCCACCCAACCGGCGGCAATCACACCGGGGTCGCTGACCACCAGCACCTTGCGCGCACCGAAGGTCTTGGCGTAATTGGCGACATTGTGCCGGCAGCCGGCACCAAAGATGATCTCGGGCGAAACGAACTTGCGAAGCGGGCTGAAACTCTGGCTCATCGGTAAGCCTGTTCTTATTGTTCTGGAAGGTAACCGCCAGCGTAAAGCATCCCGTAGCGAAAGCAACCAGACCAAAGCGTGACCATGGCTCATTCGATCCAGTACTTGGCACGGGCCACCTCCAGGAACGCCAGGATGTCCTCGTCGAGCCCCGGCACACCAGGGAAGCGCTGTGCCAGGCGGTCGATGACAGCCGCCACGCTGCGCTGGCCGTCCAGCAACTCGAGCACCCAGCCGGCACTGGCATTGAGCTCGATGATGCCCTCGGGGTACAGCAGCACATGGCACGCCTGGCGCGGCTCCCAGCGCAGGCGAAAGCCCTTGCGCAAGGCCAGGGCTTGTTCGCGATCGATCAGGTTCACAACAGGCTTGCTCAGTGAAGAACCGGCCATCGCGGTGATGGCCGGACAGGCATCAACGATTGGCGAAGTACATCGTCACTTCGAAGCCGATGCGCAGGTCGGTAAAGGCGGGTTTAGTCCACATGGGGCATTCCTCTTCTTGGTGCCGGGCGATTCCGGTAGAGGCATTAATGCACGAGGGGCGACGCGGCCGAATGCTACTTTGGGACAGGTTTGCGGGGTGCGTTGGTAGGGGTAACACGGAGCTGCTGTGGATTTGTGCATGGCAGTGCCGGCCTCTTCGCGGGCTCGCCCGCTCCCACAGGGTGGCACTGGCTTCAAAAGCAATGGTGAGCCTGCCCTGGCCTCATCGCCGGCAAGCCAGCTCCCACAGGTACTGCATGGGCCTTGAACCTTGTGCAGTACCTGTGGGAGCTGGCTTGCCTGCGATGGGCTGCAAAGCAGCCCCCGAGGCCATCCCAGGTTTTAGAAGAAGCCCAACGGGTTGATGTCGTAGCTCACCAGCAGGTTCTTGGTCTGCTGGTAGTGATCGAGCATCATCTTGTGCGTCTCGCGGCCCACCCCGGACTTCTTGTAGCCACCGAACGCGGCATGCGCCGGGTACAGGTGGTAGCAGTTGGTCCACACACGCCCGGCCTTGATCCCACGGCCCATGCGGTAGGCACGGTTGATGTCACGGGTCCACAGCCCCGCGCCCAGGCCAAACTCGCTGTCGTTGGCGATCGCCAGGGCTTCGGCTTCGTCCTTGAAGGTGGTCACGCCCACCACCGGGCCGAAGATCTCCTCCTGGAACACGCGCATCTTGTTGTTGCCCTTGAGCAAGGTCGGCTGGATGTAGTACCCGCTGGCCAGGTCGCCGTCGAGCCGCTCGGCAGCGCCACCGGTGAGCAACTGCGCGCCCTCCTCCCGGGCAACCTGCAGGTAGGAAAGGATCTTGTCGTATTGCTGCTCCGATGCCTGGGCACCGACCATGGTCGCGGTGTCCAGCGGGTTGCCACGGGTAATCCTGGCGATCTTCTTCATCACCTCGGCCATGAACGGCTCGTAGATCGACTCCTGGATCAGTGCCCGCGACGGGCAGGTGCACACTTCGCCCTGGTTGAAGAACGCCAGCACCAGGCCTTCGGCTGCCTTTTCGATGAACGCGGGCTCGGCCTGCATGATGTCTTCGAAGAAGATGTTCGGCGACTTGCCGCCCAGTTCGACGGTGGACGGGATGATGTTCTCGGCCGCGCACTTCATGATGTGCGAGCCCACCGGGGTGGAACCGGTGAAGGCGATCTTGGCGATGCGCTTGCTGGTAGCCAGGGCTTCGCCGGCTTCACGGCCAAAGCCCTGGACGATGTTCAGCACGCCTGCCGGCAGCAGGTCGGCGATCAGCTCGGCGAAAATGGTGATGGACAGTGGCGTCTGCTCCGCCGGTTTGAGCACCACGCAGTTGCCGGCGGCCAGGGCCGGGGCGAGCTTCCAGGCGGCCATCAGCAGCGGGAAGTTCCACGGGATGATCTGCCCGACCACGCCCAGCGGCTCATGGATATGGTAGGCCACGGTGCCTTCGTTGATCTCGGCGGCACCGCCTTCCTGGGCACGGATGCAGCCGGCGAAATAGCGGAAGTGGTCCGCCGCCAGCGGCACGTCGGCGTTGAGGGTTTCGCGCACGGCCTTGCCGTTGTCCCAGCTTTCGGTAACGGCCAGTACTTCGAGGTTCTGTTCGATGCGGTCGGCAATCTTCAGCAGCACCAGGGCGCGGTCCTGCACCGAGGTCTTGCCCCAGGCCTCGGCAGCGGCATGCGCGGCGTCCAGGGCCTGCTCGATGTCCTGGGCGCCGGAGCGCGGGAACTCGGCAATCGGCTGGCCGTTGACCGGCGAGCTGTTGGTGAAATACTGGCCGCCCAGCGGCGGCACGAATTCACCGTTGATGAAGTTGCCGTAGCGTGGCTTGAAGGACACGATGGCGCCTGGGGTTCCGGGTTGTGCGTAGATCATGCTGAGCCTCTGCGGGGGTCGATGCCTGTCCGGCGACAGGCGATGGACCGATGGTAAAAAGCCCCGCCTGCCGGGCGAATGCATCGTTGGCAGCGGGGCTCTCGTCATTTGGTAGTAGGGCCGCCTGCCGCAGGGTCTGCTGCAGCAAGCGGCAGGTTATCGGCTTAGCGACTGGCGCTTGCCGTTTGCAGCTGCTTGGGCAGCTTGAAGGTCCAGAGCATGCCGCCCTGGTTGAAGTCCTTGACCCGCTTGGCCACTTCGCCGCCCCACAGCGGCACCGCGCCGCCCCAGCCGGAAACCACCGAAACGTACTGTTCGCCGTCCATTTCCCATGTCACTGGCGAGCCAAGCACGCCGGAGCCGGTCTGGAACTCCCAGACCTTGTCGCCGGTCTTGGCGTTGAACGCCTGCAGGAAGCCTTCCGGCGTGCCGGTGAACACCAGGTTGCCCTTGGTGGTCAGCACCCCGCCCCACAGCGGCGCGAAGTTCTTGTGGCGCCATACTTCCTTGCCGCTGACCGGGTCGATGGCGCGCAGCACGCCGATGTAGTCTTCGTTGAGCGGCTTGATGGTGAAGCCGGCGCCAAGGAACGCCGCGCCCTTCTTGTAGGCGATGCCTTCGTTCCAGATGTCCATGCCCCACTCGTTGGACGGCACGTAGAACAGCCCGGTGTCCTTGTTGTAGGCCATCGGCATCCAGTTCTTGGCACCGAGGAACGCCGGCGCCACGAACACCGAGCTGCCCTTGGCCTCGCTACCCGGCGCCCCCGGCCGGCTGGCCTCGTTGTAGATCGGCCGGCCGTCCTTGTCCAGGCCGGTGGCCCAGGTGATCTTGTCGACGAAGGGGAAGCCGCGGATGAACTTGCCGTTGGTGCGGTCCAGCACGTAGAAGAAGCCGTTGCGGTCAGCGGTGGCGGCGGCCTTGACCTCTTTGTCACCGTCCTTGTAGTTGAACGAGATCAGCTCGTTGACGCCGTCGAAGTCCCAGCCGTCATGCGGCGTGCTCTGGAAGTGCCACTTGATGGTGCCATCGTCGGGGTTCAGGGCCAGGCGCGACGAGGAATACAGGTTGTCGCCCGGGCGCAGGTGCGAGTTCCACGGTGCCGGGTTGCCGGTGCCGAACAGGATCAGGTTGGTTTCCGGGTCGTAGTAGCCGCCCAGCCATGGCGCCGCACCGCCGGTCTTCCACAGGTCGCCGGGCCAGGTCTTGCCGGCCTCGCCGCCGGAAATGCCGTTCTCGATCGCCTTGCCGTCCTTGTACACGTAGCCCATGTGCCCTTCCACGGTCGGGCGCATCCACAGCAGCTCGCCGTTTTCCGGGTTGTAGGCCTGGATCTTGCCCACCACGCCAAACTCGCCGCCGGCAACGCCGGTGATCAGCTTGCCGTTGACGATCATCGGCGCGGCGCTGATGGAGTAGCCTTCCTTGTGGTCGGCCACCTTCTTGCTCCATACCACCTTGCCAGTGTCCTTGTTCAGCGCCACCAGCTTGGCATCGAGGGTGCCGAAGAACACCAGGTTGCCGTACAGCGCCACGCCGCGGTTGATCACGTCGCAGCACGGGCGGATGTCATCGGGCAGGCGCGCATCGTATTGCCACAGCTTCTTGCCGGTTCGGGCGTCCACGGCGAACACCCGCGAGTAGGAGCCGGTCAGGTACATCACCCCGTCCTTGACCAGCGGCTGGGCCTGCTGGCCGCGCTGCTTCTCACCACCGAAGGAAAACGCCCAGACCGGCCGCAGGTCCTTGACGTTGTCGGTATTGAGCAGGTTCAGCGGGCTGTAGCGCTGGCCCTGCACGCCCAGGCCATTGGTCACGATCTGCTGCGGGTTCTTCGGGTCCTGGAGAATTTCTTCATTGCTGACAGCTGCGTGGGCTGCACCGGCAAGCAGCATGGCGCTGAGCACCAGGCTCAAGGCGAACACGGGACGACGTGTGGATCGGGTCATGACGGCTACCTTTGGTTTTTTTGTTGTATCCGGGAAAACTTCCCGGTGTGTCGGGAATTCTTGGTCCCGACCTGCTTGCCAACAATTGCCCGCAGTGCTGAGTTTTCTAGTTCCTTGGTATCAGTGAACCTACGCGGTTCCCTGTAGGAGCGGCCTTGTGTCGCGAAAGGGGCGCGAAGCGGCCCCAGGATTTGTGCCCATGGCTGAAATTGCCGGGGGCTGCCTTGCAGCCCTTTCGCGACACAAGGCCGCTCCTACAAGGACCGTGTCAGTCCTTGCTGTCCACGCGCCGCAGCTGCTGGCGTTCGTAGCGGGGGTACAAGTGGCTGACACTGCGAATCAGCTCGTAACGGGTCAGGCTGATACCGGCAAACCGCTCGGGTATCGGGCTGCGGATCATCTCGGCCATGTCATCGCCACGCGCTGCGCCATCACGCATCAGCCCATCCAGCCAGCCCAGGTAGTCACGCATCTGGGCAAACGGCTGGGCATCGCTGGCCAGCGGGCCGTGACCGGATACCAGCTGCTTCCAGGGCAGCGCTTGCAAGGTGTCCAGGTCCTTCAGCCACACCTCCAGCCCCGGGGTGTTGGGCGTGGTCAGCGCGCGCTCGTGGAACACCAGGTCGCCGGCGAACAGCACGCCGGTGCTTTCATCCAGAATCGCCAGGTCGGCACCGGTATGCCCGCCCAGCGCCAGCAGCCGCAGGCGGTGGCCACCCACCTCGTGAATGCCCGGCTCCAGCACCCGGGTCGGCAGCACCACCTCGGTACCGCGCATCCAGTCGCCGACCAGGCGGTACATGTTCTCAGCCATGGCCTCGCCCTGCTGGCGCAACAGCTCGCCGGTACCGGCCAGGGCGCCGATGGGCACATCGGCAAAGGCCTGGTTGCCCAGCACATGGTCGGGGTGATGATGGGTCAGCAGCACTTCGACCACCGGCTTGTCGGTGGTGGCGGCAATGGCCTGGCGCAATGCTTCGCCGTAGCGTTTCGACGGCCCGCTGTCGATCACCACCACCCCGTTGTCGGTGACGATGAACGCGGTGTTGACGATATTCCCGCCGTTATCCTTGGCGAAATTGTCGGTGCTGCCCTCCAGCAGCCAGGTGCCTTCGGCGATCTGCCGGGGCTTGAGCCGATAGTCCAGGTCAGCCCAGGCCGGCAGGCCCAGGCACAGTAGCAACAGCAGAATGCAACGCATGACGGGCGCCTCTGGTCAGGGATGGAGTCGGCAACGCGTTCAGGGCACTGCCGCCTCGAACTGGTTGCCGCTGTTGTCCTGCAACACCAACCGGGTCGGCCCAGGGCCCTGGATGTCGAAGCCCAGGTTGGGGTTTTCGCTAACCGCCGGGTACAGTTCCAGGCTGGCCAGGCGCTGGCCGTCCGCGCCTTGCAGCTCGGCATGGTTGAGGAAAAATTCGGGAATGCCGCTGACCAGGCCGTTGTCCATCGGGTGGGCCACCTGCAGGCGCAAGCGGCTGCTGTCGCCGCGCGGGTAGCGCCCGCCCAGGACTTCACCGAGGTGCTCCTCCCAGCCGGGCTGGGTACGTACCACACTGGGCGCGGTACAACCGCCGCCAGCGGCATCGATCAGGGCCGAGCCGACATGCCACAGGCCGTCGCGCGTCAGCACCGCAGCGCGCAGCGGTGTGGCCTGTTCGACGCGGATGCGGATCGACAACCAGGGCAGCACGCGCTCGCCAGGCTGGAAGTCGACAATGCGCGGCAGCGGGTTGAGTTCGGCCCAGGCGAGAATCCGCACCACCTCGCCGCTGAACGCCCGGGCGTCGATCTCCAGCGGCACCTGGCGGGCGTCCTCGGCAAACGGCGGCGCCAGCAGCTTGACCCGGTCATCGAACACGAATGCGGCCTGCCCCAGCAGCTGCTTGTGGTAGAAGTCCCACATCACCGACGGCACCGGGTCCTTGTGGTTACTCGGCTCGCTGGCCTGGGCCTGTGCGGCCCAGGGCATCCAGCAGGCCAGCAGCAAAGTTGCTCGCCAGTTCATCGCCCACTCCTTTTGATCAACGCAAACCTGGCTGACAGTGCACGGTCCTTGTGGGAGCGGGTTCACCCGCGAACACCGGCGAAGCCGGTGCCATATACCGCGTCGCATTCTTCGCGGGTGAACCCGCTCCCACAGGGGGATGTGTTGCTTTTACAAACTCACAAGCCTGCGAAGCTTGTTACTGATACATTTCCGGCACCTGGTAACGCAGGCCATAACTGGCATAAATCGCCTTCATCCGCCCATCACGAATCAACGCCTCAAGCGCCTCCTCCACCGCATAAGCCAGCTGCCGGTTGCTTTCATGCACCGCCATGCCGATCTCCCAGGCCTGCTTGCCAAGGTTCGGGTAGGCGTTTTCCGCCAGGGCCAGTTGCGGGTCGGCGGCCTGGTGCAGTTGCCAGTCAACTTCGCCGCGCATCGCCATCACCGCGTCCACCTGGCCGGCCTGCATGGCACCGAAGGCCTGCTGCACATTGGGGTAATGATGGGTCCTGGCGCTGAGCATGCCGTTGAACACGGAAGTCAGGTAGAACGACGGCACGCTGTCCACCTCGACCCCGATCGGGTGCTGCTGGAACACCGCGACACTGGCCACCGAGGCCAGGCGGCGGCGATCGTAGGCGACCTGCCAGCGCTCCTCCTGATAGGGGCCGAACATCACCACCTGGGCGTTTTCCAGCTCGCCCACCTCGTTGCGCCGCTGCGCGTAGGCATGGTCGTAAGGCACCCGCATCATCAGGTCGGCCAGCTGCTGGTGGCGCAGCGGGCTGCCACGCCAGATGTAGTCGCGCAGATCGTCGTCGAGCTTCTCCCCAGGTGGCGCCCAGATCAGCTGCAAACGCACCCCCAACGCCGTGGCCAGGGCCTGCGCCAGTTCCACGTCGACACCGCGCGGCTGGCCGTGGTCCTCGAAGCTGTAGGGCGCAAAGTCCTTGTACACCGCCACCTTCAGTTCACCAGCGGCGATGATCGCGTCGTAGCTGCGCACCTGCGCCTGCGCCGCCGCGCAACACAGCAGCAGGCCGCTCAACAGCACCGCCAACAGACGCATGGCCGTCACTCCTCGACGTGCACGCTGTCCAGATAGGTGCGCACCGCCCACAGGGCCTCCTGGCTCAGGTAGTCGGCCATTTTCGGCATGTACACCCGGCCGTCGCGGACCGCACCGTGGCGTACCCGCTCGACGAACCATTCATCCCCGGCCTCGCCGGCATCGAGCATGCGCAAATCCGGGGCGATGCCCCCGGACTTGGCCTCCAGGCCATGGCAGGCGGCGCAGTTCTGGTTGTAGGCCGAGGCACCGATTTCCACGGCTTTGTCGTGCTCGGGAGAGCTGCGGTACGGGTTGACCGCCGCCCAGCCATCGCCGTCCAGGGTTACGCCAGCGTCCTTGATCGGGGTCAGGCCCTGGGTTTCCACGGCCTGGGGCACCACATTGCCATGTGCCCAGGCCGTGCCGGTCAGCACTGCACTGGCAAGCAGCCCGGCAGCCAGCAAGACGTTGCGTTTTGTTGTCATTTTTATGCCCTCACGATTGCACGCAAGGCCTCAACCACAGAGGCCGTGTCGCCATCTTAGAAACAGCCCGCAAGCGGCCGAATGCTGCTTTGGTGGCCGCGCCTTACTCCCTTGGTAGTAGGGCTTGTGGCGAAGGGCCAAATGAGGTGCCCTGCGGGAACTATTCCCGGCAAGGGCGGGACATTTTCCGTATCCGGCGACGCCCGCCCCGTCCCACCCTGTGCAGGCCAAAACCTCCACTGGGAACTGCAACCATGACAACAAGAACGCTACCCGCCCTTTCCCCTCTGGCCCTGAGCGTGCGGGCCTTGCTGCTGGCCGGTAGCCTGGCCCTGAGCAACGCGGCCACAGCCGCCACCGCCCCAGCCGCACCTGCCGGCAAGAACGTGACCTGGGAAGACATCGCCAACGACCACCTGACCACCCAGGACGTGCTGCAGTACGGCATGGGCACCAACGCCCAGCGCTGGAGCCCGCTGGCCCAGGTCAATGACCAGAACGTGTTCAAGCTGACCCCGGCCTGGTCCTATTCCTTCGGTGACGAAAAGCAGCGCGGCCAGGAATCCCAGGCCATCGTCAGTGACGGCGTGGTCTACGTCACCGGCTCCTATTCGCGGGTGTTCGCCCTCGATGCGAAAACCGGCAAGCGCCTGTGGACCTACAACCACCGCCTGCCGGACAACATTCGCCCCTGCTGCGATGTGGTCAACCGTGGCGCGGCGATCTACGGCGACAAGATCTACTTCGGCACCCTCGACGCGCGGGTCATCGCCCTCGACAAGCGCACCGGCAAAGTGGTGTGGAACAAGAAGTTCGGCGACCACGCCGCCGGCTACACCATGACCGGCGCCCCGGTGCTGATCAAGGACAAGACCAGCGGCAAGGTACTGCTGATCCACGGCAGCTCCGGCGATGAGTTCGGCGTGGTCGGCCAACTGTTCGCCCGCGACCCGGACACCGGTGAAGAGGTGTGGATGCGGCCCTTCGTCGAGGGCCACATGGGCCGCCTGAACGGCAAGGACAGCACGCCGACCGGTGACGTCAAGGCACCGTCCTGGCCGGACGACCCCACCACCGAAACCGGCAAGGTCGAAGCCTGGAGCCACGGCGGCGGCGCGCCTTGGCAAAGCGCCAGCTTCGACCCCGAGACCAACACCATCATTGTCGGCGCCGGCAACCCCGGCCCCTGGAACACCTGGGCGCGCACCTCGAAGGACGGCAACCCGCATGACTACGACAGCCTGTATACCTCAGGGCAGGTCGGCGTCGACCCGAGCACCGGTGAGGTGAAGTGGTTCTACCAGCACACGCCCAACGATGCCTGGGATTTCTCCGGCAACAACGAACTGGTGCTGTTCGACTACAAGGGCAAGGACGGCAAGCTGGTCAAGGCCACCGGCCACGCCGACCGCAACGGTTTCTTCTACGTGGTGGACCGCAGCAACGGCAAACTGCAGAACGCCTTCCCCTTCGTCGACAACATCACCTGGGCCAGCCACATCGACCTCAAGACCGGGCGCCCGGTGGAAAACCCCGGGCAGCGCCCGGCCAAACCGCTGCCGGGAGAAACCAAGGGCAAGCCGGTGGAGGTCTCGCCACCCTTCCTTGGCGGCAAGAACTGGAACCCCATGGCCTACAGCCAGGACACCGGCCTGTTCTACATCCCTGGCAACCAGTGGAAGGAGGAGTACTGGACCGAGGAAGTGAACTACAAGAAGGGCTCCGCCTACCTGGGCATGGGCTTTCGCATCAAGCGCATGTATGACGACCACGTCGGCACCCTGCGCGCCATGGACCCGAGCACCGGCAAGCTGGTGTGGGAGCACAAGGAGCAGCTGCCGCTGTGGGCCGGCGTGCTGGCGACCAAGGGCAACCTGGTGTTCACCGGCACCGGCGACGGCTTCTTCAAGGCCTTCGACGCCAAGACGGGCAAGGAGCTTTGGAAGTTCCAGACCGGCAGCGGCATCGTCTCGCCGCCAATCACCTGGGAACAGGACGGCGAGCAGTACATCGGCGTGACCGTGGGCTACGGCGGTGCGGTGCCGCTGTGGGGCGGCGACATGGCCGAACTGACCAAGCCGGTGGCCCAGGGTGGTTCGTTCTGGGTGTTCAAGATCCCCAGCTGGGACAACAAGACTGCACAGCGTTGACTGCATGAGTTGACGCATCACTGGGGCTGCGATGCAGCCCATCGCCGGCAAGCCAGCTCCCACAGGTACAGCGCAGGTCTCAAGGGTTGCGCAGTTTCTGTGGGAGCTGGCTTGCCGGCGATGGGCCGCAAAGCGGCCCGAGGGTGCACACCCGACTTCACATTGAGAGCCTATCGCCATGAACTACCTGCCACTTGCCTTGCTGATCGTGCTGGCCCCTGCCATGGCCGAGAATGCCGACGACGCTGGCAACGATACCCCCCTGACCATCAACGGCTGCGTGATTGCCGAAGCCAGCCAGTGCCCGGGGGCCGACCTGCGGGGCGCCAACCTGGCCAACCAGGACCTGCGCAAGATGAACCTGGCCGGCGCCGACCTGCGCAATGCCGACCTGCGCCATGCCCGGCTGGACCTGGCCAACCTGGAAAAGGCCAGCCTGCAAGGCGCCAACCTGACCCGCGCCAGCCTGCAGCAGAGCAACCTGCGCCTGGCCGACCTGAGCCATGGCCGGCTCGTGGCCATTCAGGGCTGGGGCCTGTTTGCCCAGGGTGCGCAATTTGCCAAGGCCGACCTCAGCGCGGCCTACCTGCAGTTCGCCAGGTTGTCAGGGGCAAAGATGCAGCAGGCCAACCTGCGGGCGGCGGACCTGGAAATGGCCTGGCTGAGCAAGGCTGACCTGCAAGAGGCCGACCTTGGCGATGCCAACCTGCAGGAGGCCAAGTTTGGCCAGAGCAACCTGGCCCGCGCCGACTTGCGCGGGGCGCGGCAGCATTACGGGAATTTTCAGGAGGCCAACATGGAGGGGTGCAAGGGGTGCCCCGACACTTGGGACAAATGAGCGCTGCCATTTTTGCAACCACTCGGTTACCTGTGGGAGCGGGCGCGCCCGCGAAGCAGCCGACGCGGTGTCTGGCACCGGCTTCGCCGGTGTTCGCGGGCATGCCCGCTCCCACAGGGTCCGGGCCCGAACCATAAAGACCTCACCCCGCCACTCGCACCACCCCCAGATCAATCCCCAGATGCACCAGCTCGGCATGGGAACTGACCTGCAACTTGCTCTTGAGCAAGGTCAGGTGGTTGGACACGGTCTTGGCGCTGATGCACAGCTGCTCGGCAATCCCCCGCACCGGTGTGCCCTTGGCCAGCATCACGAAAATCTCCAGCTCACGCTGGGTCATGCGCTGCAAGCGCGGGTCGCTGGCATTCTGCTGTGAGGTGCAGGCCAGCTGGGTGGCCAGGGGCTGTTCGATATAGGCATGCCCGGCCAGCACCCGCTGCACCGCCTCGATCAGCACTTCGGGCGCCGAGTTCTTGGTCAGGTAGCCCGAGGCCCCGGCATCCAGAGCCTGGCGCACCAGCGGCAGTTCGTCATGCATGCTGAAGAACAGCACCCGCAATTGCGGCAGGCGCTGGCGCAGGCGCCGGGTGGTTTCCAGGCCGCTGATGCCAGGCAGGCCGAAGTCCATGATCACCAGGTTGGGCACCTGCTCCTGAACCCGGGCCAGCGCCTCTTCGCCACTGGCAGCCTCACGCACCTGTACTGTCGGCAGCACTGCCCGCAACAGGCTGGCATAGCCCTGGCGGACCACGGCGTGGTCATCGACCAACACGATATTCATCACACCTCCATGGGAATGTTCAGGTCCAGCGCCCAGCCGGCCCCCGGGCGGCTGAGGATGCGCAGTTCACCGCCCAGGCTGCGGGCGCGCTCGGCCATCGAGTGCAGGCCTACCCCGGGGCGCTGGGGCTGGCTGGCACCGCAACCGTTGTCGCGAACCAGCAGGCGCAAGCCCTTGGCGCTGCGTTGCAGGCGCACCCGCACCTGGCTGGCGCCGGCGTGCCGGGCGACGTTGGTCAATGCCTCCTGCAGCAAGCGATACAGATGCGTCCTGCTCGGCCCGGGCAGCGCCGGCAGCTGCTCGCCGACCCGCAGGCGGCAATCGATACCCTGGCTGGCCTGCCATTGGCTCACCAGCAGGCCAAAGGCTTCGGCCAGCGGCATGTGCTGCAGCGCCAGCGGGTACAGGTCGTGTACCAGGGCGCGGAAACCTTGCTGCAGGCGTTCGCAATCAAGCTCCAGGGTACGTGTCGTCTGCGCCACCACGGCGGGCTGGTCGGCGACCATGCGCAGCAGGCAGAGCTGGGCCCGAATACCCGCCAGGTATTGCCCGAGGTCGTCGTGCAGCGTCTGCGCCAGCTGGGTGCGCTCCTGCTCCTGCACCGCCAGCAGGGCCTGGGTGAGTTGGGTATTGTCGGCCCGGGCCTGCTGCAGAGACGCGGTCATGCGGTTGAAGTGCTCGGCCAGCTGGCGCGCCTCCGGCAGGCCGGCCTCGCGCAGGCGTGCGGTCAATTGCCCACCCGAGACCTGGCGCAAGGCCTGCAGCAGATCGTCCAGCAGGCCCATGCCCCGCCGCACCGCCCAGCGGATGGTCAACAAGCTCAGCAACAACGCCAGGCCGCACAGGACCAACAGCTGCTGCAGGGAGTCACGGACTTCGTCGATTTCATCCCGCGCATCCACGGCAATCATTACCCGGCGGCCGTCACCCAGCTCCAGCAGCCGGCTGCTGTCATGGCGCCGGCCAAGCAGTTGGCGACCCAGCCAGGCATCCAGGCCGGCCTCCTGCGGCAGCTGCGCGGCTTCATCCGCCGCCAGCCAGTGCACCCGCACATGGCGCAGGCTTTGCGTCAGCCGTGGTTGCAGGCTCTGCGGGGCGCGCTCGGCGGTGTCGCCGAGGTACGCCACCACGGCTTGCGCCGACTGCAACTCCCGCTCCACATCAGCCACCGCCTGGCGCAACAGCACCCCGGCACAGGCCAGCGTCACCAGCGCGAAGCAACAGGTGACCCAGAGGTTGATTCGCCACAGGGCCGACAGGTTGACAAGGCGCATGGGCAGTTCTCCTCTGGGGCTGCGGCTCATCGTAAAACCCGGGCCCGCGTGGTGAATTACTACCTTGGTACCGGCCGAGCGCTACTTTCTGCATATTTCCCCCTCCCGGCGGGCTTCCTATGCTGGCGCCATCTGCCGTGGAGTTGCCTTATGCGCCAGCCTGCCCACCTTGCCCTGACCTGCCTGCTGGCCCTGGCCGCGACGCTTTCTGCGAGCCCGGCGCCCGCGGCGCAGGCCCAGGCCGCAGAACCGTTGCAGGTGCGCATCGGCTACCTCGGCTATCGCCCCGATCCCGGCCCGCTGCTGTCCAACATCCTTCCCGAGCCCACCGATGCCGGGCTGCAGGGCGCCGAACTGGCGATTGTCGACAGCAACAGCAGCGGGCGTTTTCTCAAGCAGGAATTCCACCTGGCCAATGCCAGCGTCGACAGCCCCGAAGCCCTGCTGCAAGCCGCCAAGGCCCAGCATGACCAGGGCCTGCGGCTGTTCGTGGTGAATGCCCCCGCCGCCAGCCTGCGCGCGCTGTCTGCCGCCCTGCCCGACAGCCTGCTGTTCAACGCCGGCAGCCCGGACGACAGCCTGCGCAGCAGCCAGTGCCTGGGCAATGTGCTGCACAGCCTGCCCAGCCGCGCCATGCTGGCCGATGCCCTGGCGCAGTTCCTGGTACTGCGCAAATGGCAGCGAGCGCTGTTGATCGTCGGCCAGACCGACGACGACCGCGCCTACGCGGCGGCCCTGCGCCGGTCCATGAAGCGCTTTGGCATGCAGCTGGTGGCGGAGAAAGCCTGGACATTCGACAACGACCAGCGCCGCAGCGCCCAGGTCGACATGCCGCTGTTCACCCAAGCCGCCGAGTATGACGTGGTGCTGGTGGCCGACGAGCGCGGCGACTTCGGCGAGTACCTGCCCTACCAGACCTGGTACCCGCGCCCGGTGGCCGGCACCCAGGGCCTGACCCCCACCGGCTGGCACAAGACCGTGGAAACCTTCGGCGCGGCGCAGTTGCAAAAGCGCTTCGAAGCCCAGGCCGGGCGCTGGATGAACGACCGCGACTTCGCCGCCTGGATGGCCGTGCGCAGCGTCGCCAGCGCAGTGAGCAAACTGCGCCAGGCCGAGCCCCGCGCCCTGCAGCAACTGCTGCTCAGCGAGCAGTTGCCGCTGGACGGTTTCAAGGGCCGCAAGCTCAGCTACCGCCCGTGGAACGGCGAGCTGCGCCAGCCAATCCCGCTGGTGCAGCCGCGGGCCCTGGTCAGCACCTCGCCGCAGGAGGGCTTCCTGCACCCGTTCAACGAAATGGACAGCCTGGGCTACGACAAGCCCGAAGTGACCTGCGGCTACCCCTGACCCGATAACCACAACAAAAAGGATTTCGCCATGCGTCGCTCCCCGTTTCACCGGGCACTGCTTTACCCCAGCCTGCTGTCGGGCGCCCTGGTGCTTGCCGGCGGGCATGCCGTGGCCGCCACCGCCTGGGTGTCGAACGAGAAGGACAACAGCCTCAGCCTGATCGACATGCAGACCCTGCAAGTCACCGAGACCCTGCCGGTGGGCCAGCGCCCGCGCGGCCTGCTGCTGTCCCACGACAACACGCTGCTGTACATCTGCGCCAGCGATTCGGACCGGGTGCAAGTGATGGATGTGGCCACCCGCAAGATCATCAAGGAACTGCCCTCCGGCAAGGACCCCGAGCAGTTCGCCCTGCACCCCAACGACCGCTGGTTGTACGTGTCCAACGAGGACGACGCGCTGGTGACGGTAATCGATACCCAGACCGACAAGGTGCTCGGGCAGATCGACGTCGGCATCGAGCCCGAAGGCATGGCGGTGAGCCCGGATGGCAAGTGGGCGGTCAACACCAGCGAAACCACCAACATGCTGCACTGGATCGATACCAGCACCCAGACCCTGGCGGACAGCACCCCGGTGGACCAGCGGCCGCGCTTCGTCGAGTTCAGCCAGGACGGCTCGCGGCTGTGGGCCTCGGCAGAAATCGGCGGCACGGTGACCATCCTCGACGTGGCCAGCCGCCAGGTGCTGAAAACCCTCAACTTCCAGATCAAGGGCGTGCACCCGGACAAGGTCCAGCCGGTAGGCATCAAGCTCAGCGCCGATGGCAAGTACGCGTTCGTCGCCCTGGGCCCGGCCAACCATGTGGCGGTGGTCGATGCCAAGACCTACGAAGTACTCGACTACCTGCTGGTGGGCCGGCGGGTCTGGCAACTGGCGTTCACCCCGGACCAGAGCCAGTTGCTGGCCACCAACGGGGTCAGCGGCGACGTTTCGGTGATCGATGCAAAAAGCCTCAAGGTGCTCAAGTCGGTGAAGGTCGGCCGCTACCCCTGGGGCGTGGTGGTGACGCCATGAATACCCTCGAAGTCAGTGACGTGAGCTTTGCCTACGGCCAGCGCGAGGCGCTCAGGCAGGTCGGCTTCAGCCTGGCGCCCGGGCGTTTCGCCGCCTTGCTGGGCCCCAACGGCGCCGGCAAGTCGACCCTGATCGCCCTGCTCACCCGGTTGTACGACCTGCAGCATGGCGACATCCGCGTGTGCGGCTGCTCGCTGCGCAACGCCACACGCCCGGCCTTGCGCCAGCTGGGCGTGGTGTTCCAGCAAAGCACCCTGGACCTTGACTTGAGCGTGGAGCAGAACCTGCGCTACCACGCCTCGCTGCATGGCCTGTCGCGGCGCCAGGGCAATATTCGGGTCGATGCCGAACTGGCCCGCCAGGGCCTCGATGAACGGCGGCGTGAGCCGGTCCGGGCGCTGAACATCGGCCATCGACGCCGGGTGGAGATTGCCCGTGCGCTGCTGCATGAACCGCGTTTGCTGTTGCTCGACGAGGCCAGCGTCGGCCTCGACCCGGCCAGCCGCCTGGCGCTCAACCAGCACCTGCGGCTGCTGTGCCGCGAGCAGCGCCTCAGTGTGCTGTGGACCACCCATCTGCTGGACGAAGTGCAGCCCAGCGATGATCTGCTGATCCTGCATCAAGGGCGCCTGGTGGCCAGCGGCACGGCCGACGCCCTGAGCCTGGAGCACGGCGGTGACCTCGACCATGCCTTTGCCCGCCTGACCAGCACCCCCACAGGAGCCAATGCCCGATGAACGCTTACTGGCAGTGCTTCAACGGCATTCTCCTGCGCGAATGCCTGCGTTTCCTCCTGCAGCGCACCCGTTTTCTCAGCGCCCTGGTGCGCCCGCTGCTGTGGCTGCTGGTGTTCGCCGCCGGCTTTCGCGCGGCCCTGGGCATTGCGATCATCGAGCCCTACGACACCTACATCCCCTACGAGGTGTACATCATTCCGGGCCTTGCCTGCATGATCCTGCTGTTCAACGGCATGCAGGGCTCGCTGTCGATGGTCTATGACCGGGAGATGGGCAGCATGCGCGTGTTGCTGACCAGCCCGTTGCCGCGGCCCTTCCTGCTCGGCAGCAAGCTGCTGGCGACCTCGTTGATCTCCCTGCTGCAGGTGTACGCCTTTCTTGCCATTGCCTGGTTGTATGGCGTGCAGCCACCGGCTGCGGGCTTGTTGCTGGCGCTGCCGGCGTTATTGCTGGTGGCGCTGATGCTCAGCGCCCTGGGGCTGTTGCTGTCGAATGCGATTCGCCAGCTGGAGAACTTTGCCGGGGTGATGAACTTCGTGATATTCCCGCTGTTCTTCCTTTCCTCGGCGCTGTACCCGTTGTGGAAGATGCGCGAGGCCAGCCAGTGGCTGTACTGGCTGTGTGCAGTGAACCCGTTCACCCATGCCGTGGAGCTGGTGCGCTTTGCCTTGTATGAGCGCTTCAACCCGCTGGCGCTGGCGGTATGCCTGGGGCTGACCGTGCTGTTCACCCTGCTGGCGATCCTTACCTTCAACCCCCAGCATGCGGCGCTGCGCAAGCCGCGCTGATTGGCAGCTGTCTCCCTCCGGACCCTTCGCCGAACCCGTTGAAGGAACACGGTCCGTGTGGGAGCGGGTTCACCCGCGAAGAAGGCGACGCGGTGCATGGCACCGGCTTCGCCGGTGTTCGCGGGTAAACCCGCTCCCACAGGGATCGCGCATGCATTCAGATATTGGGCAGGATCAGGCCAGAGGCGCCCGGCTTTCTACTACTTTGGTACTGCCTTTGCTGTCTGATCGTCGCATTCACATTGCACCGCCACTGGCATGTAATGGGCCTATAACAAAAAGGACAAACCCCATGCCACGTGCCCTGCCCCGGCTGCCACGCCCATTGCTGGCGGCGCTTTCCCTGAGCCTGACGCTGGGCATTGCCCAGGCCGACACCACGCCGCTATTCTCCGCCGACGGCTATCGCACCACCCTCTACCGCAGCCCGACCCCACAACAGGTCGAGGGCGGCCAGGTCATCGACACTGCCACCCTGCAAGCCCTGCTGGGGCACACCCCAAGGCCGGTACTGATCGACGTCTACCGCCGCCAATGGCTGCAAGGCCGCTTCATCGAAGATGAACCCCACGCCAACATCCCCGGCAGCCGCTGGCTGGCCAACACCGGCGACGGCGAGCTGAGCCCGGCGTGGCACGATTACTTCGTGCGCAACCTGCAACAAGCCACCGCCGGGCGCACGGAGCAACCGCTGGTCTTTTACTGCCGCTCCGATTGCTGGTTAAGCTGGAACGCGGTAAAACGCGCGAAAGCCCTGGGCTATAAGAATCTGTATTGGTACCGCGACGGCCTGGACGCCTGGCAGCAGGCCAACCTGCCGCTGCAGCCGGCGCAGCCAGAGCCCTTCCCCTGAATTCATCGCCTGCAAACGCGTGCCCGCTCCATCCAATAAAAACGAGGTGAAAAGGCCATGTACAAAATTCTGATTGCCGACGATCACCCCCTGTTTCGCGAAGCCATCCACAACGTTATCAGCGATGGCTTCCAGGGCAGCGAAGTCATGGAAACTGCCGACCTGGACAGCGCCCTGGCGCTGACCCACGAGCACGACGACCTCGACCTGATCCTGCTCGACCTGAACATGCCCGGCATGCATGGCCTCAATGGCCTGATCACCCTGCGCAACGAGGCACCGACCACGCCGGTGGTGATCGTCTCCGCCGAGCAGGAAAAGCAGATCGTGCTGCAGGCCATCACTTATGGCGCGGTGGGTTTCATCACCAAGTCCTCGCCACGCTCACAGATGATCGAGGCGATCGAGCAGATCCTCAACGGCAATGTCTACCTGCCGCCCGACATCATCCGTGCCCAGAAAAGCAGCACCAGCCGGCGCCTGAACGATGCCCCGAGCTTCCCGCCGGAGATGCTCCAGGCCCTGACCCGCAAGCAGCTGCTGGTGCTCGAGCGCATGACCAAGGGCGAGTCGAACAAGCAGATCGCCTACACCCTGGATATCGCCGAGACCACGGTCAAGGCCCATGTTTCGGCGATCCTGCGCAAACTCAACGTGCACAACCGGGTGCAGGCCATCCTCAGTGCCGGTGATATCGATTTCGGTGATTACCTGCGGCGTTGATACCGCTATCTGGGGCCGCCTTGCGGCCCATCGCCGGCAAGCCAGCTCCCACAGGTACTGCGCAACTCTCGAGTCCTGCGCAGCACCTGTGGGAGCCGGCTTGCCGGCGATGGGCTGCGCAGCAGCCCCAATACCACTGACTGTCTGGCATCGCGGCTAGCCCTGGCTGCCCAGCAAATGGCTCATCGCCGCCTTCAGCTTCATCGGCCGCACCGGCTTGTGCATCAGGGTGTGGCCCAGCTCGCGGATCTGTTGCTTGAGCTCGTTGCTGTAGTTGGCGGTGATCATCATCGCCGGCAAGGGCTGGGCGCGGCGGGCATTGATCCGCGCCACGGCGTCGACGCCATTGCAGTCGTTGTCCAGGTGGTAGTCGGCGATCAGCAGGTCGGCCTCGGCATGGTAGTTGTCCACCTGGCGCGCCAGGTCCTCCTCCGACAACGCGGTGACCACCCGGCAACCCCACCCCTCCAGCAGGGTGCGCATGCCGGCGCAAATCGCCGCATCGTTATCCAGCACCCACACCCGCGCCCCGCGCAGGCGCTCGAGCATCGGCTCGCTGATCGCCAGGCTCGGCTGGGCCTTTGGCGCAGTGGCGCTCACCGGCACTTCGACCGCGAATACCGAGCCTTTGCCAAGCCATGACCGCACCCGAATCCGATGGCCGAGGATGCCGGCGATCTTTTCCACGATCGCCAGGCCCAGGCCCAAGCCACGGTCCTGGTCCGGGCGCTGCACATCGCCGCGCCTGAACTCCTGGAACATTTCTTCCAGGTGCTCTTCGGCGATACCGATCCCACTGTCCCATACCTCGATCCGCAAGCCGCCACGCTGGCGCCGGCAGCCCAGCACCACGCGGCCGCTGCGGGTGTAGCGAATGGCATTGCTGAGCAGGTTACGCAGGATCCGCGCCAGCAGCTGAATGTCACTGCGCACCACGGCGGAACAGCCCACGAAATGCAGCTCAAGCCCTTCGCTGCGCGCCACCTGGGCGTATTCGGCAGCGAGGTTGTCCATCAGTTCGCGCAGGGCGAACGGGGCGACATCGGCCTTGATCACGCCGGCATCGAGCTTGGAAATATCCACCAGGGTACCTAGCAGGTTCTCCACATCCTCCAGCGAGTTGCTGACATTACGCACCAGATGAGCACTGTTGTGCGGCTCGCGGTGTTCGAGCAAGGCACTGGTGAACAGCCGCGCCGCGTTCAGTGGCTGCAGCAGGTCATGGCTGACGGCGGCAAGGAACTTGGTTTTCGACAGGTTGGCCTGTTCGGCCTCGCGCTTGGCCTCGCGCAGGCGCGATTCCACCCGGCTGCGCTCCTCGATTTCGCGCAGCAGCTGTTCGTTGAGGCTGGTCAGCTCGGCAGTGCGCTCGCGTACCCGTTGCTCCAGGTGCTGATACGCCTGGTGCAGCGCCTGCGCGGTATTACGGCGCTCGGTGATGTCGCGGATCAACACGAAGATGCCCACCACTTCGCCATTGGCCAGGCGGTTCGGCACGTAGGAGCGCAGCATGTAGCGTTCCTGGCCGTTGATGTTGGTTTCGGCAAACTCGAAGGTTACGCTCTCCCCCGCCAGCGCCCGCGCCACGTAGGCCTCCAGGCGCTGGTAATGCTGCTCGCTGTGGGCTTCGCGCAGGCTCTGGCCCAGCATCACGCCGCGAGGCCAGCAGTACCATTCTTCATAGACCTTGTTGGTGAATTCGTAGACCAGGTCGGCATTCAGGTAGGCGATCAGCGCCGGCACATGGTCGGTGATCAGGCGAATCTGGTGCTGGTGTGCCGTCTCGGCCCGCTGCCGGGCCTCGCTGAGCAGGTGGTTGACGGCCTTGAGCTCGGCCATGGCCTGGTTCAGCGCTTCGGTGCGTTCGCGCACCTGCTCGGCCAGCACCACCGAATGCTGGAACGCGGCATAAGGGTCGTTGCCACGCGTGACGCCGGACTCGATACGCTCGATCAGTGCGCCGTTGATACGCTGCAGCTTGTGGTTCTGGTGCTGCAGCCGGGCGACCTCGGCCTGCAGTTCAGCGACCGACAGGAGGCCGGTTGCGGGCAATGGCGACCCCGGTGAAGGTCTGGTTGATGTGCATGCCATTGAACTGTTCTCCGTAGGTGTTGAAGCCGATCACCCGCTGCTCGCGCAGGAACGCGCCGATCGGCTCCAGGCCGTGCCGGGCTTCGAGCTCCAGCCGCCGCAGGAAGCAATCGCAACCGATGGTCAGCAGCAGCGGGCCGAGCCGCTGCTGCAAGCCGTCGAACAACTGGTGCAGGTTCGGCAACAGCGGGCCCGGGGTCATGGCGGTGAGCACGATGCCGTTCTCCACCGCGCAGTAGAAACTCAGGCTCAGGTCCGGGTGCACTTGCTGGATCGCCCGCACGTAATACTGGTCATGGATGCGCACGGCCAGCGGATGGGCGGCAAACACTTGATGATCGAGCTCGGCCACCGGCACGCCGATGTGCCGGGCGTATTCCTCGGCAGCAGGCTCGGCATTCAGTTCGAAGACCCGGCGCTGTGCACTGTCGGCACCGGTGACCACCAGCTTTTCCTGGCGCGGCAGGATGTGGTGGGTGGTGAACACTTCGAAGTCGAGCCAGGTATTGACCAGCACCACCACCGCCGCGCCGTGGTGGAACGCGCCGCCGAAATACACGTGGGTGCGGGTCAGGTAGTTGTCGTCGCCGGCCGACCCGCCGAAATGCGGGATATCGCCCAGGGCCGCACTGAGGGCGGCGAGCACCATCTCCTCGCGGCTGGACAGACCGTCGAGCAGGGTCAGGGCAAAGCTGTGGCCCTTGATCGGCGCCAGGGTATTGCTGCGGCAGGTGCCGACCAGGCGCTCGACCATCTGCTGGGCGTCGATCAGGCTGAAGCGCTCCATTTCGTCGATCAGCTCGGTGGCGATGGAAAAGTGCCGATGATCGAACCCGACTGCCGTTATGCAATTGCGGCCGTAGCCCAGTGGGGTAATTTCGCCGGCGCTGGTGCAACCGACCAGGCGGATGCCGCCAAAACCCTGCTCCAGGGCTTCGCCCAAGGCTTGCAGGTCGTATTCGGCGGAGCAGAAGAACAGCACGAAGCCCAGGTGCGGGTGCAGCAACTGCGCCGCCAGCTCCTGGGCTGCCTGCCGGGCGTCGGTTGCCTGGGACATGGCGCTGACCACACCGTCGTTGTGAGCCTGCTGCATCGTGGTCTCCGGCGCGGGGTGGCTGAGTGATGAGTGTACGAAGGCGGTCATCGAGGACGAATGCTACTTGGGTAGCGGGTGGGCGGTTCGATGGGTGTAAAAAACCACCATCTGGGGCCGCCTTGCGGCCCATCGCCGGCAAGCCAGCTCCCACAGGTACTGCGCATGACTTGAAGTCGATGCGGTCGAGGTGGGAGCTGGCTTGTCGTGGCGACGAACCGCGTCGATGGGCTGCACAGCAGCCCCGGGAATTTACCAGGTCAACACCGCCCCCACCGCAAAGGTATCGGTGTCTTCGTTCTGGTCACTGGTTTCATGGCCGTCGATGGAAAACTGGTTGTACTCGGCAACCAGCTTGAGGTTGTCGTTGACGTCATGGAACAGCGCCACGCCACGGGTCTCGTAATCCGCACCACTGCCCACCGCGCCGTTGCCATCGTCCTTGGTCTTGCCATAGGACAGCGCCACCCGGTTCTTGCCGACCTTGTAGGAGCCCTGCAGCAGGTAGCCATCGCTGTCGACATTGCGCAAGGTCGGTTCGCCAGCGTTGTTGGTGAAGAACGGGTTGATGCCCTTGGCCTGGAACCCCGAGCCGGTCAGCGACAGCCCTCCCATCTTCGCCTGCACACCGTAGCCGACGCCTTTGGAGGTGACCGACTGCACCGCCGGGTCGGTGTTGTCGGAGGTCTGGTAGCTGCCGTTGACCCAGCTGTAGATCTGCGCCCCACCCAGGTCGAACTGGTAGGTGATCTCGCTTTCGGTACGCGGGTTTTCCTGGTAGGCCTTGCCGGTCGGGCTGCTGTCGTTGGTGTCCACCGGGTCCATGATGCCCACCGCCACCCGCAGGCCGTCCATCACTGGCGTGCGGTAGGTGATCTGCGACGTGGGGAACGGGTACGGGTAGCCGCTACCGATGTTGCCGAACGATACCCCGCCGCCGTCCACCAGCCCCAGGGTGTCACTCACCTGGCCATAACCGGCCAGCAGTTCGTCGAGCAGGATATTGGAACGGGCGAACAGCCCGAAGTCCTTGCCGATCAGCACCTCGCCCCACTCGGGGTTGGCCACGGTGCCGTAGAACTGGCGCACGTCGATGGCGGTGTCGGTGCCGTTGGTTTCGCTGTCGTTGATGGTCACCCAGAACGAGGCTCGCGCGCCGAGCTTCAGGTCATCCACCTGCTTGCCCATGTTGAAGCCCAGGTAGTTGGGCAGAAAGCCCATCTTCACCCGTGACTGGCGGCGATCGAACTGCTCGCCCTGCCGGTCGACATCGCTGTTGACGTAGAAGGCGTTGATATAGCCGTCGGTGGAAAACGTCGTCTGGTCCTTGTCGTACAGCATGATCTCGGCCCGGGCGAGGCTGCTCAGGCAAAGGGTCGAGAGGCTGACGGTAACAGCCGCCAGCAAGCGTGGGGACAGTTTCTTATTGTTGTACATGGCGCGCTCCGAAACGGGGACGGGATGTCGGAGGCGATTATCAGAAGCTGGCAAACAGCCAGAAACGCTGCCTTGGAGGGGGCTGCCAGGTGCTTTGGGCCAGCGCGCGGGGCGTGATGATTCCGGCCCAGGACCGGGTTACGCCCAGAGGCAAGACTTCTGGCGTAACCCGTAGTAGGCGTCGGGCCTACTACCGCCCTTCAGCTGAACACCCAGAGCACGCGGGTGGGCTTGTCGGTGAGGTTGGCGTAACGAAAACTTGCATGGGGTTGCAGCTGAAAACTGTCACTGGCGCGCAGCGTTACCGGCTCGCCGCCATCCAGCCATACGGTCAGTTCGCCTTCGAGCACGAAGCAGCCCTGCTCCGAGCTGTCGTCCAGGTACTCCTCCCCACTGCTGGCCCCAGGCTCCAGGTGGCTGTCGAGCATGGAGAACGCGCCCGTTATCGTGGGGGATGCCAGCACATCGGTGATGCCACCGGCCAGGTGAAGAGTACGACGCTCGTGAGGGCGGGTGACCCACTCGAGTTCGCGCGGCTGGTCCAGCTTGTAGAAATAGGCCGTGGAGACGCCGAGCTCTTCGCTGATAGCGGTGAGGTCGGCCACGGTTGGGCGGGATACGCCCCGTTCGACCTGGGACAGAAAGCCCACCGAACGGCCGATGCGCTGCGCCAGTTCGCCCAGTGTCAGGCCCTTGAACTTGCGCAGGTCGCGAATCAGTACGGCCAGGCCTTCGATCTCTTCGTGCACTTTCATGGTTGAATCGCGACTTTCGGATGGGAAAAATTGATGCCCTGAAAAGTACATGATTCATTTCACAAAGCAAGATGCTTCATGGCGATCTTGGGGCTGCTTTGCAGCCCTTCGCGGGCACGCCCGCTCCCACAGGGATCGCGCTTCTCCTGAGCCCAGCGCCAGACCTGTGGGAGCGGGCGTGCCCGCGAAGGGTCGCAAAGCGGCCCCAAACTATTCAACTGACTGGCACCAGTCCCAGGGCTCTTCCCTTACCGAACAGCCTCGTACGTCAAGTCCAGGCACTTGCGGGCCTTCTCCACCAGTTCGTCGATCTCCTCGATGCTGATCACCAGCGGCGGCGCGATGATCATGGTGTCGCCCACGGCACGCATGATCAGGCCGTTGTCGAAGCAGTGCTGGCGACAGATCATGCCGACACCTTTGCCTTCATAGCGCGCACGGGTGGCCTTGTCCTTCACCAGCTCGATCGCGCCGAGCATGCCCAGGCCGCGTACCTCGCCTACCAGCGGGTGGTCGGCCAGCTCGCGCAGGCGCTGTTGCAAGTATGGAGCGGTCTTGTCGTGCACCTGCTCGATGATCTTTTCATCACGCAGTATCCGCAGGTTCTCCAGGCCCACCGCAGCCGCCACCGGGTGGCCGGAATAAGTGAAGCCGTGGTTGAAGTCGCCGCCTTCGCTGATGACTTTGGCCACTTCATCTCGCACGATCACGCCGCCCATGGGGATATAGCCGGAGGTAAGGCCCTTGGCGATGGTCATCAGGTCGGGCTTGAGGTCGTAGTAGTCGCTACCGAACCACTCGCCTGTACGGCCGAAGCCGCAGATCACTTCGTCAGCGACGAAGAGGATGTCGTACCTGGCCAGAATCTCCTTCACCTTCGGCCAGTAGGTCTGCGGTGGAATGATCACCCCGCCAGCGCCCTGGATCGGTTCGGCGATGAAGGCGGCAACGTTGTCCACGCCAACTTCGAGGATCTTCTTCTCCAGCTGTTCGGCCGCCCACACGCCGAAGTCGGCCTCGGTCATGTCGCCGCCTTCGCCATACCAGTACGGCTGCGGGATATGCACGATATCCGGGATCAGCCCGCCCTGCTGGTGCATGCCGCTCATGCCGCCCAGGCCCGCGCCGGCCACGGTGGAGCCGTGGTAACCGTTGATGCGGCCGATGATGACCTTCTTGCTCTTCTGGCCCTTGAGCGCCCAGTAATGGCGGACCATGCGCAGCACGGTGTCGTTGCCTTCGGAGCCGGAGCCGGTGAAGAACACATGGGTCATGCCTTGCGGGGCCACATCGGCGATCGCCTTGGCCAGTTCCAGCGCCGGCGGGTGCGCGGTCTGGAAGAACAGGTTGTAGTACGGCAGCTGTTTCATCTGCTGGCTGGCGACGTCGGCCAGCTCATCGCGCCCATAGCCCACCGCCACGCACCACAGCCCCGCCATGCCATCGAGAATCTTGTGGCCTTCGCTGTCCCAGAGGTACACACCCTTGGCCGAGGTGATGATGCGCGGGCCTTTCTCGGCCAGTTGCCGAACATCGCTGAACGGGGCCAGGTGGTGGTCGCGGCTCATGGCTTGCCAGGCGAGGGTCTGGGAATTCTGCTCACTCATTGACTTCACTCCATCAAGTTGCGCAGCCGTGCCACGCAGGTACTTTTTTGTAATTGGGAAAGATCGCTGTCAGGCGGACTTCAACAGCATCTGGCGCAATACCGAGCGATGCCGGCAGGCCTTGCCAAAGGACTGGAAGATGGTCAGGTAATGCGGGTTGTCCATGACCTGGTACTCGGGGTGCCATTGCACGGCCAGGGCAAAACCTTTGCTGTTCTCGACCGAAATCGCTTCCACCAGACCATCGGGTGCCAGCGCCTCCACCCTCAGCCCGGGGGCCAGTACATCAATGCCCTGGCCGTGGATGGAATTGACATCGATGACCGCCGGCAAGCCCATGCGGTCGAGCATGCCGCCGGGTTCTATATGCAGGGCGTGACGCGGGCCATATTGCTTTTCGATGGGCTCACCCTTGCTTTCGCGGTGGTCCATGAACATGCCGGTCTCATGCACCTTCTGGTGCAGGGTGCCGCCCAGTGCCACGTTCATTTCCTGGAAGCCACGGCAGATGCCGAGCACCGGCACACCGGCGGCGATGGCCGCACGCATCAGCGGCAAGGTGGTGGCATCACGCAGCGAGTCGTGATGGGTGCCCGCTGCACTGGCCGGGCCGTTGTAGTGCAACGGTTCGATGTTGGACGGCGAACCGGTGAAGATCAGCCCATCCACCACGTCGAGAATATCGGCGCTGTCCATCAGGTCTGCGAGGCTGGGTATCACGATGGGCAGCCCGCACGCTGCCTTGGCCGCCGCGCGCGCGTACTTCTCGCTGATGGTCTGGGTTGCATGCAGCTCGATCATGCTGGTGCATGCGGTAATGCCGATAACGGGCACACGTGGCATATCTTCCTCCGGCAAATCCATATTGCGTGTTGTATTGAAACGGTAGAAAGGCAGGGCGCAGCGGCGCTGCCCCAACCCCGGCACCTACAGGAACCAGCGGTATTCGCGGGCATCGATGTGGCGCATGAAGTCCAGTTGCTCCTGGTATTTGTTTTCGCAGTAGACCATCACGAATTCACTGCCCAGGCCCTCGTTCACCTCCGGGTGGTGACGCATGGCCGCCAGGGCACTGAAGGCATCCTTGGGGAACTCGATGCCGCTCTGGCGGTTGTCGTTCAGCGGGGCAATGGGCTCGACGCCACGTTCCAGGCCATGCTCCATCCCGGTCAGGATGGCCGCCAGCACCAGGTACGGGTTGGCATCGGCACCGGCGAGGCGGTGTTCGATGCGCAGGTTGCGCGGGTCGGACTCGGGGATGCGAATACACGCATCGCGATCTTCGAAACCCCAGCTGGCCTTGCTCGCCGCGTTGACCATGGCGCCGTAACGGCGGTAGGCATTGTGGTTGGGGGCGAAGATCGGCATGCAGTGGGGCAGCAGCTCCAGGCACCCTGCCACCGCATGGCGCAGCTTGCGCTGGTCATCGCCGGCCAGGATGTTGTTGCCGGCGTTGTCGTACAGGCTGACATGCACATGCATGCCGCTGCCCGGCGCGTCGAGGTACGGCTTGCTCATGAAGCTGGCTCGGTAGCCGTGCTTCATCGCGATCCCGCGGGTGCTGCGGCAGAACAGCGCCGACCAGTCCGCAGCGCTCATCGCATCGTCGCTGTGCGAGAAATTGATCTCGAACTGGCCTGGGCCCAGCTCCGCGGTGATGACGTTCGCCGGCACGCCCTGCTCGTTGGCGCCATCGACCATCTCGTGCAGCACCGGTGCGAAGCGCGACAGCCGCTCGATGTGCATGTTCGGCTGGTCGTCGTGGTCGTCGGTCGCCTTGTCGCGTGGGTACTGTGGCAGGCCGTTATCGAGCTTGCGGTCGAACAGGTAGAACTCCAGCTCGAAGGCCACCACCGGGCGAATGCCGCGCCTGGCCAGGCGCTGGATCACCCGGGCCAGCACTTCACGGGGCTCGAACTCGATGGGCTTGGCAGTGCCGTCGGAGGTGATGAGCATCTGCGCGATCGGTTCCTTTTCCCAGCGCACCGGCTTGAGGGTACCCGGCACCAGGCGGCGGGCGGCATCCGGGTCGCCGTCGGCGAAGCAGTAGTCACCGATCGGGTAGAGGCCACCCTGGGTGCCCAGCAGCACGCAGTTCTGCGGCAACTTCAGCGGCGCGCCGGCTGCGACTTTTTCCAGCATGTCCATGGGGTAGCGCTTGCCGTAGAAGTGCCCGGGAATATCCAGCGCAATCAGGTCGACATAACGTATTTCTGGGTGCTGCGCTCGGAACGAGCGCACTTCAGTCAGCAGATCCGGAAAGACGACACTCATCTTCTTGTCCTTGTGAGGTGAACGAATTCAGTTGAAGACCCAGAGCACGCGGGTGGTTTTTTCCGTCAGGTTGGCGTAACGGAACTGCGCGTGGGGGTGCAGCTGGAAGCAGTCGTTGGCCTGCAGGGTCACGGCGTCGCCGTGGTCCAGCCAGACCGTGAGTTCGCCTTCGAGCACGAAACAGCCCTGCTCGGAACGGTCAGTCAGGTACAGCTCGCCACTGCTGGCGCCTGGCTCGAGATGGCTGTCGAGCATGGAGAACGCGCCGCCGATGGTGGGCGAAGCCAGCACATCGGTAATGCCCGACTCGAGGTACAGCGTGCGCCGCTCGTGGGGGCGCGTGACCCAGCTGACGCTGCGCGGCTTGCTCAGGTTGTAGAAGTACGCGGTGGATACGCCGAGCGCTTCACTGATGGCGGTGAGGTCGGCCACGGTAGGGCGCGAAACACCGCGCTCGACCTGGGACAGGAAGCCGACCGAGCGGTTGATGCGCTCGGCCAGTTCGCCCAGGGTCAGGTTCTTGAATTTGCGCAGGTCGTGAATAAGGATCGCGAGGGCTTCAACCTCTTCGTGCATCTTCATCGTTTGAGACTGCCGTGAAATTTTTAGAGTTATTTTTCATGAAAAATTACATGAAAAATTTCACGAGTCAAGCCGAAGCTGAAAGTGGGAAGCCGCGAATGGAGGTGGGGGGCAACAAGTAGCGAAGAGGCGTAACCAGAAAAGTACCTTGAAGCCCTCAGGAAGCGAGGGCCTGCGAACGCTGCCGTACCGGCATTTCATAGCGGTGCGGTTGCTGCCAGGCCAGCTGTGCCTGGACATCGACTGCCGCATCCATCACTTTCTGCGCCCAGTTCTCATCCTTGGGGCACACCACCACCACGCGAAAACCGTGGTCGACGCCTTCCAACCGCACGCCCTCGGAATCATCGACATGCAGGTCGATATCGAAGGCCGACGGCAACTTCGAGGGCGCATTCTCAAGCCCGTTCACGGCCAGGATATGCTGGTGCCGGTCACTGTTGACCACGCCATCGACGCGGATACCGTAGAGCATCAACCAACGGCGGATGTAGGACGGCGTGCGCCCCGACGAGGTGTAGATCCAGATGCTGCAACCCTGGCGGCGCAGGTCACGGATCAGCGAGCGCGTGCCACTGCGCAGGGGTTCACCCAACCAGCGGTGGACGAACGCCGGCAGCTTGCTGTGCTCGGCGGCGGCGTGGTCGGCCTGGCAGGCGAGCGTGTCGTCGATATCGAACGAAATGCGTACCTGCGGGCGATTGAACGTACGCTCGATGGCTTGCCGCCCGCGCTGGAACAGAGAAGCGCTTTGCATCAGCGGCACCTCTCGCGCGCAGGCATGGATGTGCCGCCGAGGAAGAACTTGCCGGGCTCGGGCGCGTGCGCTTCAAGGAAAGCTGCATACTTTTTCTTGATCTTGGGTAGTTCGTACAAAGCCTTGACCCCATGCTTGGCGGAGTTGCGTATGACCGAGGACGGGTTGAAGTAACCCTCGGCGTTGTCCAGCGACAGCACGAATGGTGGTAGCCCCGCGCGCATCAGCAAGTAGCTGACAATGAGCGACCCTGTGCGGTTGTTGCCTTCGATGAACAGCTGCGGCTTGCTCAGAATTCGAACGTAGACACCCGCCGCGCGCTTCCAGATCGAGTCGCTGCCATACGAGCAATACCAGTTGTAGAGGTCCTTGATGCCGCCCTCCACATTATTGAAAAAGTGCGCCTCGGTCGCCGCCAGGTGCGGGGCAAATTCCAGCCTGCGTGCCGGGTCGCTGCCGCACAGCACGGTGGCATTGATCTCCAGCATCAGGTTCAGCTGCTGCAGGTCGAAAAGGTCGACACCCCGGGCGACATAGTCGTCAATCAGGGCATAGCCTTCAACCACATTCAGCAGCACCTCGTCGGTGAATGGATCCCGCGGTTCGGTGAAATGCTGGCTGAGTTCGGCAAAGCGGGCCTGCACCTCACGCAGTGCGCGCTCTACCGCTGGCAGATCAAGACGACGCGTCGCTGACATTGGAAATCCCTGGTAACACTTGGCGGAAGGTAATGCGGCCGGGTGTTGCAGCCTTCCTGGCTGCAACACCCGGCCACCTTGGCAGGTACGGCCTCAGCTGAACTTGCCGCTGATGTAGTCGGCGGTCAGCTGCTCACGCGGGTTCTGGAAAACCTGCGTGGTCGGGCCCATTTCGACCAGGTAGCCGGTACGGGTGCCCTTGGAGATATCGACCGAGAAGAACGCAGTGGTGTCGGCCACACGAATCGCCTGCTGCATGTTGTGGGTCACCAGGGCGATGGTGTAGTCCTTCTTCAACTCGACCATCAGCTCCTCCACCCGGCGGGTGGCAATCGGGTCGAGTGCCGAGCAGGGTTCGTCCAGCAGCAGCACTTCCGGCTCGGTGGCGATGGCGCGGGCGATGCACAGACGCTGTTGCTGGCCGCCGGACAGGGCCAGGCCGCTGACCTTGAGCTTGTCCTTCACCTCGTCCCACAGCGCGGCACCCTGCAGTGCGTGCTTGACGCGGTCGCCGATGTCGCCCTTGTAGCGGTTCAGGCGCAGGCCGAAGGCGACGTTGTCGAAGATGCTCATCGAGAACGGGTTGGGCTGCTGGAACACCATGCCGATGTAGCGGCGCACCACCACAGGGTCGACGCCCTTGCCGTAGACATCCTGGCCCAGGAAGTGCACATGGCCTTCGAAGCGGAAGCCCTTCACCAGGTCGTTCATGCGGTTGAGGCTACGCAGCACGGTACTCTTGCCGCAGCCGGACGGCCCGATGAAACCGGTGATCTCGTTCTTGCGGATCGGCACATGGCTGTCGCGAACGGCCATGAAATTGCCGTAGAAGATCTTGTCCAGCTTGCAGTCCATGACGATGGGGGCTTCGCTGACCACGGGAGCGGCTTTTGGCGCAGTGGATACGTTCAAGGTCGGATGCTCCCTTTCTCAATACTTGGGCTTGCCGAATACTCGGCTCAGAATGTTGATTACCAGCACGATCATCACCAGTACCAGCGAGGCCGCCCAGGCGAGCTCGAGCTGGTTGTCGAATGGCATGCCGGAGAAGTTGTAGATCAGTACGGCCAGCGAGGCCGTCGGGTTCATGACTGCCAGGTCGCCGTCATGCAGGATCCAGTAGTTGCTGAACAGCGCGGTGAACAGCAGCGGCGCGGTCTCGCCGGCGGCACGGGCCACGGCCAGCATGACGCCGGTCAGGATGGCCGGCAGGCCGGTGGGCAGGACGATTTTCCAGATCACCTGGGCACGGGTGCAGCCCATGCCGTAGGCGGCATCCTTCATGATCTTGGGCACCATCTTCATCGACTCTTCAGCGGTCAGCACGACGATGGGCAGCATCAGTACCGCCAGGGCCACACCACCTGCCGGCGCGGAGTAGGTGCCGGTGGTCATCACCACCAGGGCGTAGGCGAACACGCCGGCCAGGATCGACGGCAGGCCGGTGAGCATCTTGGCGGCAAAGCGCGCGGCGTTGGCCAGCTTGCTGTCCGGGCCGAGTTCGGCCAGGAACACCGCGGCCAGGATACCGACCGGTACGGCGATGGCTGCAGCAATGCCGACCATGACGAAAGTACCGGCCATGGCGTTGCCAAAGCCCCCGCCCATCTCGAAGCCGGTGGGCGGCAGCTCGGTGAACACCTCCAGGTTGAGGCGTGCGCCGCCGCGGGTGATCAGCATGTACAGCACGGAAATCAGCGGCACGCTGGCCACCAGCGCCGCGAACCATGCCAGCGTGGTCAATACCAAGCTGCGCAGGGAACGGCCTTCCAGCTTGCGCTGCAGGCTGGGCAACGCGTTTGCAGGGGTGGTGAGGTTGGTCATCATTTGTTACCCCGCTGGGCGTAGAGCATGATCATCGAGCCGAGTACGTTCACCGCCAGGGTGATGAACATCAGTACCAGTGCCGCGTACATCAGCACCTCGATCTCGTTCGGGCCGGCCTCCGGGAAGTTCAGGGCCAGCAAGGCCGCCAGCGTGTTGGCCGGGGCGAACAGGGACAGGGAAATGTTGTTGGCATTGCCCACCAGCATGGCCAGCGCCATGGTTTCACCCAGCGCACGGCCCAGGCCGAGCACCAGCGAACCGAAGATGCCGGTGGCTGCCGATGGCACCATCACCTTGAGGATGGCCTCCCAGTGCGTGGCGCCCAGGCCGTAGGCGGCCTGCTTGGTCTTCATCGGCACGCTGGTCAGGGCGTCCTGCGAAACGGCGGCGATGGTCGGCAGAATCATGATCGCCAGTACCAGCGCGGCAGGCAGCAGCCCTGGGCCGCTCAGGGAAGTACCGAAAAAGGGAATCCAGCCCAGCTCGCTGTTCAGCCAGGTGGTCAGCGGGCGGATGGCCGGGATGACCACATAGATCCCCCACAGGCCGTAGACGACGCTGGGGATGGCAGCGAGCAGCTCGACGATGGTGCGGAACACCGCCGCCAGCCGGGCCGGGAGGAAGTCCTGGGTCAGGAAAATGGCCATGCTGACGCCGAAGAAACCGGCGATCAACAGGGCGATCAGGGCGCTGTAAAGCGTGCCCCAGATCGCTGGCAGAATACCGTACTTGCCTTGGTTGACGTCCCAGACACTGCCGAACAGCACGTCAAAGCCGTGCTTCTCGATGCCTGGCAGTGCCTTGCGGCCCACTTCGTAGACCAGCGCGAAGACCAGCGCCAGCACCAGCACCACACCGATGCGTGCAAGCGCACGGAAGGTGCGATCAACCAGGAAGTCTTTCGCAGACGGTGGCTGGCACGCGGAGTCGGGGTTAGCCGGGATGGCAAAAGGAGTGTTCATTGGCAAGTTCCGGGACAGAGGGCAAACACACCCGGCATGGCCGCCAGACCACACCGGGAGCGCCTGGGCGTGTTACTGGATGTTGGCGGACGCTTTGCGTACCTGATCGACAACCGACGCTGGCAGCGGGATGTAGCCCATCGAGTCGGCGATCTTCTGGCCTTCGGTCAGGCTGTATTCGACCATTTCGCGCATGGCCTTGGCCTTGGCCGGGTTACCGTTGTCCTTGCGGAAGATCATCCAGGTGTAGGAGGTGATCGGGTAGGACTTGGCACCGTCCGGGTCAGGCAGCCAGGCCACCAGGTTCTCCGGCATCTTCACCGCAGCCAGCGCCTCGGCACCGCTCTCGGCGTTCGGCACTACGTATTGGCCGGCCTTGTTCTGCAGCTGGGCGAAGTCGACCTTGGCCAGCTTGGCGAAGCCGTATTCGATGTAGCCGATGGCACCTGGGGTCTGGCGGACGGTGGCGGTTACGCCATCGTTCTTCGGCGACTTGATGAACTTGTCGCTGGCCGGCCAGTTGACGGTGTTGCCTTCACCCAGCGCTTGCTTGAAGTCAGCGTTGATGGCCGACAGGTGCTTGGTGAATACCGCAGTGGTGCCGCTGGAGTCGGCACGCACGACCACGGTGATCGGGGTAGCTGGCAGTTTCAGCTCAGGGTTGGCCGCGACGATCTGCGGGTCGTTCCACTGGGTGATCTTGCCGAGGAAGATGTTGGAGTACACATCGCGTGGCAGCTTCAGCCCTTTAGGGTTGCCTGGCAGGTTGTAAGCCAGGACGATTTCACCGGCGGTCATTGGCAGCAACTGCACGCCCTCGCCGACCTTGGCGATTTCTTCGTCTTTCATTGCCGAGTCGCTGGCGGCGAAGTCGACGGTCTTGTTCAGAAAGTCCTGAACACCCGCCCCGCTCCCCTTGGACTGGTAGTCAACGGTGACACCGTCGGTTTCCTTGCTGAAGGCCTTGAACCAGGTCAGGTAGATCGGTGCCGGGAAGCTGGCGCCGGAACCGGTCAGGCGGACGTTCTCTGCGGCAAAGGATGCCGAGGTGGCGCAAAGAGAAACGGCAACGGCGAGTGCAGCAGACTTCATCAGGCGTATCATCGAAAAGCGCTCCGTGTGATGGCCGGCACACTTTGCAGCAGCAATGTTACAGCTTTGTGACCAATGAATGGCAAGCCGCACGGTAGAGCCGCCTGGCGGCGCCATCACGGCAACATCAGTGAGCAGAGCCCTGGACGGGTTCCTGTCTCAACCCTAAGGCCTCGATGTGTCGGTTGAATGACTGTTTCGAGTGGGCAACCGGTTTCCTGACACCGCTGGTCGATTACCGGGCACTCGGGCGTTGCCGCGGCATTCAACCGCTCATGCAAACCAGACGGGAGTGGATGCCATGCCACGCGGCGACAAGGACAAATACACCGACAAGCAGAAGCGCAAGGCCGAACATATCGAGGAAAGCTACGAGCACAAAGGCGTGCCGGAAGACCAGGCCGAAGCGCGCGCCTGGGCCACCGTCAACAAACAGTCCGGGGGTGGCGAGAAGAAAGGGGGCTCGGGCAAGGCCACCTCTTCCAGCGAGAAGAAAACTGCCCGCTCGGACTCGGCCAAACGGGCGGCGAAGTCACGCCAGGGTCATTCCCGCACATCAGGCAGTTCCCTGGAAACACAGAGCAAGCAGAGCCTGATGAAGGAAGCGCGCAGCAAAGACATCAAGGGGCGCTCCACCATGACCAAGGCGCAATTGGTGGAAGCGCTCAAACACGCATGACACAAGCCCCCGGCCCGGCGAATGCAACGCGGTGCATGGCACCGGCTACGCCGGTGTTCGCGGGTGAACCCGCTCCCACATAGACCCGTGCAGGCTTCAATATCCTTGGGTAAGGCCATGGCCTCTACAGGAATGGCGCCAACCCTGGGCCAGGCGCGATTCCTGTGGGAGCGGGCGAGCCCGCGAAGAATGCAACGCGGTGCATGGCACCGGCTACGCCGGTGTTCGCGGGCACGCCCGCTCCCACAGGGACCGCATCGCACTCATGGTCCGCGAAGCTTCAACTGCATCAACCAATCCCGGCGATATCCGCCGCGTCGGCATCCCGGCAACTGTTGCGGGACGCGCATACGAACTCCGCCTCGGCGCGTGTCGGGTAGTTGAAGGTCAGGCGCAGCTTTTCTTGTGTGTCATAAAGGTCATAACCCTCCCCTAACGTCGCGGGAAAGCCAAGACTACGCGGGTAAATTTCTTTCTTGAGCGGCACAGCGGGAACCACAACAAAGCGCGTCTGCATGTTCATCCCCCTCCCGGCAGTCTCTTAGTATTAGTACCACTAAGGGAAAGCATCAAGGTGGCTCATACAAACAATCGCAACGCCGAGTTTACCCGCGAAAAGGCTGGGGCATCGCTACAGCGTAAACACCAGCTCCTGGCCAAGATACCTGGCGCTAACCTCATGCCCTGTTTCGTTAAGGTCGAATGGCTGGCACATGGCCCCTGTAGTCACCACATCGCCTGCCTTCAGGGTCTGGCCACGTTCGGCGGCATGCGCATAAAGGTGGGCCAGCGATGCCAACGGGTCGGTCGCCGCATCGCCAGACAAGCCCCGCGCCCGCAACTGACCGTCTACGTATACCTCGGTGGTTTCGGCCAGGTCAGCCAGCAACGGCACATCGATGCCTGCTGCCAGGCTGTTGCCAATCACCAGCGCTTCAAACCCAACGTTGTCCGCCACGAAGCTTGGCCACCCAACAATCTTGCGATCGACGAAGCGCGAGCGCACCACTTCGAAGGTGACGCAGGTAGCGCGAATATCTTCGCTGGCCGGCACCCGCCCAACCTGGGGTGGAATATCGCGATCCAGCACGAAGGCGACCTCGCATTCGATGGTTACCGGCGTAACGGCCGGCAACCGAATGTGCACACCACCAGCATGACAGCGCCCCGCCTCCAACTGACCAATCAAGGGCCGGGACAAATTGGCCGCCCGCATGGCTGCGGGGCTGCCGACACCCAGCTTCCACCCGGCACGCTGGCCTGCGGCGGCCGCAAACAACTCGTCCTGGCTGTCATAGCCCTGTTTCAACGTCTCGGGTTTGAGGCTGGCGGGCAGTTCCGCCAGCAGCTCACCGCTAAGCCAGTGCTGCAGCAACAATGCCGCGGTACGCTGGGGAATGAAGAGCGAATTGTTCATCAAGACCTCGTGATTGATGGGCGATGGCGGGCAACAGATGCTAGAGCGTGGCATTGATAAGGATAAATATATTGTCATGATGCCTGGCATCACAAACCGTTATGACTCCCTTGTCTCCGACAAGCCAGCGCCCCCAGGTACTGCGCATGACTAATAGCCAACGCGGTCGATGTGGGAGCGGCCTTGTGTCGCGAAACGGCCGCAGAGCGGCCCAGGCGATTTCGCAATGATGCGAAGATCCTGGGGGCGCTTCGCCCCCCTTTCGCGACACAAGGCCGCTCCCACAGGTGTTGCGTATCCTTGCGATTACTGGCCGGTACTCACCGGCTGCTTCAGCAGCAATACGTAGGCCATCGCCGCCACCGCCGCGACCGCCGCACTGATCAGGAACGCCGAAGCAAACGACCCGGTCTGCTGTATGCTAAACCCCGTCACGATCGGTGCCACCGAACCCGCAAGGTAACCGCCGAAGTTCTGGATGGAGCCAAACGAGGCCACGCGCCGGCTATCCACGACGGTGTTGGCAATCATCCAGGCGGTGGAGCTGGCCATGTTCACGCTGAACAACGCGCAGCACAGCAGGGCCACGCTGAGCATGAAGCCGCTGCCGAACGATAGCGGCACGGTGAAGGCCGCCGCCGCGAACAGCGCGCTCACCACTACCCGCTTGCGGCTACCCAGCACGCTGGCGCCGTTCTTCACCAGGCGGTCGCACACCCGGCCGGCGACAATGGTACCCAGGGCGCCGAAAACGTAGGCCAGTGACACCACCCAGGCTGTCTTGTACAAGCTCAGCCCGTGCTCACGCTCGAAGTAGCCCGGCAACCAGGTCAGGTGCAGCCACAGCATGTAGATCACCCCCATGAAGCCCAGCACAGCGCCCCAGGTGCTCTTGTGCCGGAACAACTCGGCCCATGCCGCCAGTTGTGCCTTCATGCTCGGCCTGGCCGTTGCCACCGTCTGCTTCTGTGCCTGAGCCGCCAGCAGGCGTTCACGCTCCTCGGCAGGCAGCTCGGCCAGGTAACGTTCCTTGCTTTTATAGAAGGCGAACCAGCAAGCGGCGACCAGGATGCCGAACACCCCGGTGACTATGAACATGCCTCGCCAGCCCCAGTTGACCATCAGCAGCGTCAGCAACGGCGGCGCAATGCACGGCCCGATGCAGGTCGATGACAGCACGATGCCGGTCGGCGTGCCGCGTTTCTCGGCCTCGAACCACTCCGCCAGCGCCTTGGCCGCCGACGGGAACATCGGCGCCTCGCCGATCCCCAGCACCACCCTCAGCCCGATGAACGCGGAAAAACTGTTGATCAGGCCGGAGGCCGTCTGCGCCACCGACCAGCCCAGCAGTGCAGCCCCCAGCGAAATCTTGCTGCCCAGGCGGTCGATGATCATGCCCAGCGGCAACTGGGAAAAGGCATATGCCAGGGAAAATGCCGACAACAGAATGCCCATCTGTGAGGGCGTGATCACCATGTCCCGCTGGATCGAGGTGTTGGCGATCGACAGCGCGCTGCGGTCGACGTAGTTGATGATGCCAATCACCAGCAGCAGGCTGACGGTGATGACCTGGTACTTCCTGAACGGGTTCGAGCTCGCGATCGCTTCAGGCTCGCGACCAAGCTCGGCTTGCGCATATTTGGTAGTCATGGGCGTTCACTTTTGTTGTTATTGGTTGAACAGCGGATCAGTGAGCTACATGGATGCCTCAAGCAGCCACTGGTAGTCCTCGGCAGACGCTTCACGCGGGTTGGTGCGGTGGCTGTGATCGGCCAGCGCACCCTGGATGATGCGCGGGAACAGCTCCTCGCTGACGCCCAGCTCGCGCAGCCCGGTCGGCAGGCCCAGCGCGCGAGTCATGTGGCGGATGGCGTCTTCGATCTGGCCTTCGTCGGCCAGTCCCATCGCCTGGGCGATGCGTTGCATCTTGTGCTCGTTCACCACCGTCTCGGCCTTGCGGTTGAAGGTGATGACGGCGGGCAGGAAGATCGCGTTGAGGGTGCCGTGGTGCAGCCGTGGGTTGATGCCGCCCAGTGCGTGGCTGAGGCTGTGTACGCAGCCCAGGCCCTTCTGGAATGCCAGGGCGCCTTGCAGCGAGGCGCTCATCATGTTGACGCGGCTATCCAGGTTGCCGGGCTCGCGGGTGGCGGTTTCGATGAAGCGCCAGGCGCGCCACAGCCCGTCCAGGGCAATGCCGTCGGCGGGCGGGTTGAATGCAGGCGCCATGAAGGTTTCCAGGCAGTGGGCAATGCCGTCCATGCCGGTGGCGGCGGTGAGTTGCGCCGGCAGGCCAAGGGTCAGCGCCGGGTCGCAGATGGCAGCCTTGGGCACCACATGGGGCGAGATCACGCCCACCTTGCGCCCGTCATCGAGAATCAGGATGGCGCCCCGCCCTACCTCGCTGCCGGTGCCCGCCGTGGTCGGCACGGCGATTACCGGTGCGGTTGCCGCCGTAATGCGGGCCAAGCCGCCTTCGATCACCGCAAAGCTTTTCAATGGGCCGTCGTGCCTGGCACACACGGCCACACCTTTGGCCAGGTCGATCGCCGAGCCCCCGCCAATGGCGATGATCCCGTCACAGCCACACTCCTGGAACATGGCAACCGCTTCACGCACGGCGTTTTCGTTCGGGTTGGGCGGCGTGCTGTCATAGATCGGCAATTGCGCGCTGCTGTCACTGAAGGTGCTCAAGGCCACATCGACGATACCGGCAGCACGCACGCCACGGTCCGTCACGATCAAAGGCCTGGTTATACCAATGCGCTCGCACTCGGCAGGCAGGCGCGCAATGGCGCCGATATCGAACTGGATCTGGGTGATGTAGTTGATCAGGGACATAGGGCCTTCACAGCCTCCTGGCGCTATTGTTATGGGCGGTTCAGCCGCACTGGATGCGACACCGTGCAGCGCCAGTATAGGAATGCGCGCCTGGCCATGGTATTGAGAACAATCCATATCGGTATAACCCGGACGCATACCAGATGACCCCTTCACTCAACTCGATCATGTCCAGGCTCCACGCCCGCCACCTGCGCCTGCTCATCGAACTGGACGAGCACCGCTCGCTGCTCGGCGCGGCAAGCAGCGTCGGGCTTACCCAGCCCGGAGCGAGCAAGGCGTTGCAGGAAATCGAAACCACCTTCGGCACAGTGCTGTTCAACCGCACCAATCGCGGGCTGGAGCCCACGGCTGCCGGGCACTGCGCCATCCGCTACGCGCGCGTGGTGCAAACGGACATTTCAAACCTGCGGCATGACCTGGATGCCATCCTGCGCGGGGTCGGCGGCCGACTGGCGGTGGGGGCGATCATGGGCGCGGTGCCATTGCTGATGAGGGCGGTGTCGCAGCTGGCGAGCATCCAGCCGCAGATGTCGTTCGAGATCATCGAAGACACCAGCCAGTCGCTTCTGGCACAGATCGAGAGCGGTCGCCTGGACGTCGCCTTGTGCCGCACCAGCGTGAGCAATAGCCCTCAGCTGTTTGCCAGCAGGTTTGTCCAGGACGAGACGCTGGCGGTCATCGCCAATATCGACCACCCGCTCAAGCACGCGCAAAACCTGAACCTTGCAGACCTGGCCGAGAGCCGCTGGATCGTGTACCGGGCCAACATGCCGATGCGGGTACAGCTGGAGCGCGAATTCCACGATGCCGGCCTGCGCTTCCCGCTGCACCTGGTGGAAACCACCTCGATCCTGGCGACCTTGTCGCTGCTGCAGAACCGCCCCGACTTCGTGGCACTGGTATCGATCGACGTGGCCCGGCAATGTGCGATGAACCAACAGGTGCGCATTCTGCCCCTGACCATGGGCTCGGTCAGCGACCCGTACGAGCTGGTCACCCGCAAAGGCAGCCAGGCGACACCGGCCATGGACACGCTCGCCGAACTGCTGCTGCCGGGAGCCGCCCGGACTGCTACCTAGGCAGCTCGCCGGCATTGAGGTGGTGCGCATAAGTGGTCAGCTCGGGCTCGGTCCTTCACTCCATTGACGCATATCAAGCCGCCGGCCCCGGTTCGCGCGACGATGGCTGTCAGCAAGGAACGAATCGAAAACCGCCATGCGCATTGTGCTCAAGGCCATCGCCATCGATCACTGTGCGCGGCTTTGGACAAGGAGCCCCACATGAACCCGCTGAACCACGTACTGGTAGCCACCGACCTGTCTGCCTCCGCCCGCAACGCGGCAGAGCGCGCTGCGTACCTGAGCCAGGAGCAACAGGCATCGCTGGACCTGCTGTACGTTGCCAACCCGGCCCCCTTCGAGCGCCTGAAGCAGCTGGTGGCACCGGGTGACGATCTGCTGAAGCGCGTGCTGGATACCGCAGGCGAAAAAATTCGCGCACTGGCTGCAATGCTGTTCCAGCGCCATGACATCGCCGCTGGCGTGCAGGTCGCGCACGGCTCGGTGACCACGGAGATCACCCGTGTGGTGCAGGATAAACGCAGCGACCTGCTGGTGTGCGGGGCGAAGGGCCAGAGCGTGGCGCGGCGCCTGCTGCTGGGCTCCACTGTGCAGAAGATGCTGAACCGCATGCCCTGCCCTTTGCTGGTGGTCAAGCAGGCGCCACGCGATGCGTACCGGACCTTGCTGGTTGCAGTTGATTTTTCGCCTTCGTCACTGCGCTCCATCGAACTGGCAAAAGCCATTGCCCCACAGGCCGAGATCATTCTGTTGCATGTGTACGAAGCGCCGTTCGAAGGCAGCATGCGCTTCGCCCACATCGACCATGACACGCTTGCACACTACCGCAATGTCATCCGCAAAGATGCGGTGAAGCAGCTCGCGGCCTTGAGCGAAACCGCCGGAGTGGCAGATGCTCGGCAGATCGTGGTGCATGGCGACCCTGGCTGGCGGATTGCCGAGCAGGAACAAGAGCTGGAATGCGACCTGATCGTGGTTGGCAAGCAAGGGGAAAGCGCACTTGAAGAACTGCTGATAGGCAGCGTCACCAAGCATGTGCTGAACGAATCCCAGTGCGATGTGCTGGTGTCGCCATAGAATGCAAGTGATGTGGAGGACGCACGTGTCCTCCACCGAAGCCTGTGCCATCTACCGCAGCGCCTGCTTCGCGGGCTCGCCCGCTCCCACATGGATCACGCTGGCCTTCAGGTTGTGGGCACGACCGTAGCGCCCTCAGTTTTTTCTGGTTTCAAGCACCACAGCATTCTCCCCTCCGACAGCGGGCGCTCTGCGCAAGGCGTTTCATCGATTGCGCTGATGATTACTATCGAGCGACCCGCATGTTGGCCTGGCAAAAGCGCCCCCTATAATCGCCAGCAAATTTCCCCCGCTCCTTGCGCCTGCTTCAGGCGACATCCCTCTCTTGGAATCCAATACCATGCCAAGTGCCAGCCAGGCCCCTAGCGGCCTCCCCGAACATGATCAACAAAGCGTCAGCCAGCAGTGGCTGGCAATCCTTTCGGTCGCCGTCGGCGCCTTCGCCCTGGTGACCAGCGAATTCCTGCCGGTGGGTGTACTCAACGATGTCGCCAGCGACCTCGGCATCAGTGCAGGCCACGCCGGCCTGATGGTTACCCTGCCCGGCATCATGGCCGCCCTCGCCGCCCCGCTACTGTCGGTGGGCATTGGCGCCCTGGACCGTCGCTACCTGCTGATCGGCCTGACGCTGATCATGATCATCGCCAACGCGGTGGTGGCCTACGCCAGTGACTTCAACCTGCTGCTGTTCGGCCGCGTGCTGCTGGGCGTGAGTATCGGCGGCTTCTGGGCGACGGCCATTGCCCTCAGCGGTCGCCTGGCGCCCAAGGGCGTGGGCGTAGCCCAGGCCACCTCGATCATCATGGTCGGTGTAACCCTGGCCACCGTGCTGGGCGTGCCGGTAGGCACCTGGTTGAGCGGCCTGATGGGCTGGCGCATGACCTTTCTGGTAACCGCGCTACTGGGCGTACCGGTGCTGCTGGCGCAGATCCTGTTGCTCCCGCGGCTCAACCCGGACAAGGCCATCCGCATCAGCGACCTGCCGGCCCTGTTCATCAACCCACAGGCGCGGGTTGGCCTGATTGCCGTGTTGCTGATCGGCCTGGCGCACTTTGCCGCGTACACCTATGTCGCGCCCTTCTTCAAACAAAGCTCCGGCTTCGATGGGCCGACCATTGGCTCGTTGCTGCTGCTTTATGGCGTGGCTGGGGTATTCGGCAATATCTTCGCCGGTTTCGCCGCCAACCGCAGCGTACGTCACACCCTGCTGCTGGTAGCGTTGATGATCGGCACCAGCACTGCCCTGTTCCCTCACTTCGCCACCGGCATGACCGGTGCAGCGATGCTGATCGGGTTGTGGGGCTTCGCCTTCGGCGCGTTCCCGGCCTGCGCCAGTATCTGGATGTTCGTCGTCGCGCCCAAGGATGTCGAACGCGGCATGCCGCTGTTCGTCGCCATGTTCCAGGTGATCATTGCGCTGGGCTCGTTCTTCGGCGGTCGGATCGTCGACCAGCTGGGCAGCTCGGTGCTGCTGAGCCTGGCCACGGCCCTGGTGGGCTGCGGTTTCGCTACGGTGCTGGTGCTGGGGCGTAACGTCAGCAACAGCCTGGCGGCGCAACCTGGCTGAGCAGCCATCGCCGGCCTCCTACAGGGACCGCGTAACTCTTGAAGTCTGCGCTGTACCTGTGGGAGCTGGCTTGCCGGCGATGGGCCGCAAAGCAGCCCCGAATTGCCTGACTGACAGGCAGTGGGGCGCTGGCTGATTTTTTTTACGCTCTTTTTACGGCTGAGCCGACAGACACAAGGAATACTGGGCGCGCGATGCTCAGGGATGGCATGCATTTCTACCCGCCAGTCCAGAGAAGCCCTTCGTGAGCCAGTCCACCGCCATCGCAAATCAATCCGTTCCCGGCAAGTCCAACCCCATCGGCATGCTCGTCGCCGCTGTCGGCGTGGTGTATGGCGACATCGGCACCAGCCCGCTGTACACCCTCAAGGAAGTGTTCGCCGGGCACTACGGCGTGCAGGCCAACACCGCCGGCGTACTGGGTGTGCTGTCACTGGTGTTCTGGTCGTTGCTCTGGGTGGTGTCGCTCAAGTACGTACTGTTCATCCTGCGTGCCGACAACCAGGGCGAAGGTGGCATCATGGCCCTGACCGCCTTGGCGCACCGGGCGGCGGCGCCCTACCAGCGCCTGGGCAGGATACTGGTACTGCTCGGCCTGTTCGGCGCCGCGCTGTTCTACGGCGACAGCATGATCACCCCGGCGATCTCCGTGCTATCGGCCGTCGAGGGCCTGCAACTGGCCTTCGACGGTATCGAACATTGGGTCGTGCCGCTGTCGGTGGTGGTGCTGGTGGCGCTGTTCCTGATCCAGAAGCACGGCACCGCGCGCATCGGCATCCTCTTCGGGCCGATCATGGTGCTGTGGTTCGTCGTACTGGGTGCACTGGGCTTGCACGGCATCGTCCAGCGCCCGGAGGTGCTGCAGGCACTCAACCCGCTCTGGGCGGTGAAGTTCTTCGTGCTGCACCCGGGCATGGGGGTGGCGATTCTGGGCGCGGTGGTGCTGGCGCTGACCGGCGCCGAAGCACTCTACGCCGACATGGGGCACTTCGGCCGCAAACCCATTGCCCGGGCCTGGTTCCTGCTGGTGCTGCCCGGCCTGGTGCTGAACTACTTCGGCCAGGGCGCGCTGATCCTCGGCGACCCGCAGGCAGTGCGCAACCCGTTTTATCTGCTGGCGCCCGAATGGGCCCTGCTGCCCATGGTCGGGCTTGCCACGCTGGCCACCATCATCGCCTCCCAGGCCGTGATCTCCGGTGCGTTCTCGTTGACGCGCCAGGCCATCCAGCTGGGTTACGTACCGCGCATGTTCATCCAGCACACCTCCAGCGAGGAACAGGGGCAGATCTACATCGGCATGGTGAACTGGGCACTGATGGTTGGCGTGGTGCTGCTGGTGGTCGGTTTCGAGTCGTCCGGGGCGCTTGCGGCAGCCTACGGCGTAGCCGTGACCGGGACCATGCTGATCACCACGCTGCTGGCTTCGGCAGTGGTGCTGTTGCTGTGGAAGGCACCACGCTGGCTGGCGGTGCCGATGCTGCTGGCGTTCCTGCTGGTCGACAGCCTGTATTTCGCCGCCAATGCGCCGAAGATCCTCCAGGGCGGTGCATTTCCGGTGATTGCCGGCCTGGCACTGTTCACCCTGATGACTACCTGGAAGCGCGGGCGACGGTTGATCGTCGAGCGGCTGGACGAAAGCTCGCTGCCGCTGGACCTGTTCATTACCAGCCTCAAGGCCCAGCCGCCTCACCGCGTGGGCGGTACTGCCGTATTCCTGTCCGCCAGGCCCGAGGCGGTGCCTCACGCCTTGCTGCACAACCTGCTGCATAACCAGGTACTGCATGAACAGGTGGTGCTGTTGACCGTCGTGTTCGAGGACGAGCCACGGGTCAGCGCCGGCAAGCGCTTTGAGGTCGAGGCGTTTGGTGATGGTTTCTTCCGCGTGAGCCTGCATTTCGGCTTCATGGAGGAACCCGACGTACCGTTGGCGCTAAGCCGCTGCCAACGTGCGGACCTTGAGTTCGGCCCCATGCGCACCACTTATTTCCTCAGCCGGGAGACGGTCATTGCAGGCAGACAGATGGGCATGGCTCGCTGGCGGGAGCACCTTTTTGCCTTCCTGCTGAAGAATGCCAACAGCAACCTGAAGTACTTCAAGCTGCCGCTGAACCGGGTGATCGAGCTTGGCACCCAGGTCGAGATCTGAGCAGTCATGGACCACGATCCTTCTGTCAGCACGACAGAACTTGCAAAGCCGCTGCATGTCTTATCAGCACCTGAGCTCTACCTGCGCCGTTGGAGGCGAAACAACATGAGAAAAACCCTGGTGGCCGTCTTTGCTTGTGCTCTGGCATTCGGCGCAACGGCATTGTTACCTGCCGATATCTCGCCGATGGGTTCCGCGTATGCCAAAGGCGGTGGTGGCGGCGGTGGCGGTGGCGGCCACGGTGGTGGTGGTGGCCACGGCGGCGGCAATGGCGGTGGACGTGGCGCCGGCATGGGTGGGCACAATGGCACTGGCAATGGTGCGGGTCTCGCGGGTGATCATGCCGGCAAGGCTACGCGCGATCATGGTGTGAGCGGCAATCATTATGGAAGCTCACGTAACCAGGACAACGGCCATGGGACCACCACCTCAGGCATTGCCCAGTCCAAGGATACTCGCGGCTTGACGAAATCTACCGCTATCTCGGGGACTACGCCCGGTGATCATAATGCCAAGGGGCTGAGCGGCGCGGTACAAAACTCCTCCAAGAATGATCGATGAGCTTAAAGCTGCCAGGTACTGAAAGGGCCTGGCAGCCGCTTCGTCGAAAGGCTGCGCACTGCGGAACTTAAAAGGCAACCTTATGTCGTATCCGCACTCAAATTCCCCCCCCTGCGCCTTTTGGAGGCGAACAAACATGAAAAAAAACCTGGTAGCCGTCTTTACCTGTGCCCTGGCGCTCGGCGCAACTGCATTGTTGCCTGCCGATGTCTCGCCGATCGGTTCCGCATATGCCAAAGGTAATGGCAATGGCGGCGGCAAAGGTGGGTTCAACGGTAATGGCGCCGGCTACGAGAGTGATCATGCAGGCAAGGCCACCCGCAACCATGGCGAGAGCGGCAATCACTATGGAAGCCTGCGCAATGATGACAACGGCCGTGGCACTACCCGGTCCGGCATTGCCCATTCCAAGGAACACAACCAGGCCGGGCGCTCCTCTTCGAAGCATGATCGATAACTGAAAGCGCACATGGCGTGCCCTCGAACCGGGCGGTGCGGTTGATGGCACCGGCTACGCCGGTGTTCGCGGGTAAACCCGCTCCCACAGGTATGGCGCATTCCTTCAGCTGGTGAGGTCCCTGTGGGAGCGGGCATGCCCGCGAAGCAGGCGACGCGGTGGATGGCACCGGCTACGCCGGTGTTCGCGGGCGCGCCTGCTCCCACAGGTACAGCACATTCCTTCAGCTGGTGAGGTCGCTGTGGGAGCGGGCATGCCCGCGAAGCAGGCGACGCGGTGGATGGCACCGGCTACGCCGGTGTTCGCGGGCGCGCCCGCTCCCACAGGTACAGCACATTCCTTCAGCTGGTGAGGTCCCTGTGGGAGCGGGTTTACCCGCGAAGCAGGCGACGCGGTGGATGGCACCGGCTGCGCCGGTGTTCGCGGGTAAACCCGCTCCCACAGGTATGGCGCATTCCTTCAGCTGGTGGGCATCCTGTGGGAGCGGGCATGCCCGCGAAGCAGGCGACGCGGTGGATGGCACCGGCTACGCCGGTGTTCGCGGGCGCGCCCGCTCCCACAGGTATGGCGTATTCCTTCAGCTGGCGGGGTCCCTGTGGGAGCGGGTTTACCCGCGAAGCAGGCGACGCGGTGGATGGCACCGGCTACGCCGGTGTTCGCGGGCGCGCCCGCTCCCACAGGTATGGCGTATTCCTTCAGCTGGCGGGGGCCCTGTGGGAGCGGGTTTACCCGCGAAGCAGGCGACGCGGTTGATGGCACCGGCTGCGCCGGTGATCGCGGGCGCGCCCGCTGCCACAGTCTGGTGCCCGCCAGACCTCAAACCCTGAACCGCCCTACCAACGCCGTCATCTCCCCCACCAACCCCGACAACGCCTTGCTCGCCTCACTGGTCTGCTGCGCCCCCGCTGCCGAGGATGTCGACAGCTCGCGAATGTTCAGCAGGTTGCGGTCCACCTCTCGCGCCACCTGGGCCTGCTCTTCGGCTGCGCTGGCAATCACCAGGTTACGCTCGTTGATCTCGCCGATCGCACTGTAGATACCCTCCAGCACCTGCCCTGAAGCCAGGGTCACGTCCAGCGTCGACTGGGCGCGGCTGGTACTGGCCTGCATCGAGGCCACGGCCGCTTCGGTTCCCGCCTGCACGCGCCCGATCATCTGCTCGATTTCCTGGGTCGACTGTTGCGTGCGGTACGCCAGCGTACGCACCTCATCCGCGACCACCGCAAAGCCGCGCCCGGCCTCGCCCGCACGGGCGGCCTCGATGGCGGCATTGAGCGCCAGCAGGTTGGTTTGCTCGGACACCGAGCGAATCACTTCCAGCACCTTGCCGATGTCCCGTACCTGCCCGACCAGTTGCTGCAGATGCGCGCTGCTGGCCTGGATCTCCCGAGTCATGGCCTCGGTGCCGTCGATGTTGTCGCTGACTTGCCGGCGGCTTTGCGCTGCCAGCTGGTTGGATTCGCTGGTGGTCTGCGAGGTAGTGATGGCATTGCGCGCAACCTCCTCCACGGCCGTGGTCATTTCGGTGACGGCGGTGGCGGCCTGCTCCAGCTCCTGGCCCTGCTGGCGCAGGTTGTTGGCACTTTCCTCGGTGACGGTATTCAGCGCCGTGGCGGCTGCGTCCAGTTGCCTGGCACAGCTGCTGATCTGCCCCAGGGTGTCGCGCTGGCTCTGCTGCATGCGTTCAAGTTCATGGAACAGCTGGCCGATCTCGTTACCGCCCTGCCCCTGCACCGGCACGCTCAGGTCGCCACCGGCAATGCGCTGAAAGTGCCGGCCAGCTTCGCGCAGCGGGTGCAGCACGCGCTGGGCAACAAAGGCCCAGCACAGCGCCGCCAACAACAGCGTCACGCCCAGCAGCCCCAGGCTCAGCAATTGCGCGCGCGCCAGGCGCCGGTCGGATTCAAGCATGATCTGCTGACCGCGCTCACTCAATGCGCCGACCAGTTGCTGGCGCAGCGCCTGCAGCCGGCCCATGGCGTTGCCGGCGTCGGTGTTGACCTTGAAATACTGCTCGAGCGAACGTTGACGGGTTGCCTCACGCTGCCCGACGACCGCCTTGGCATACTCGCCATAGGTGGCCTGCAGCGCGGTTGCCAGTGCGTGCAGCGCAGGCTCGCGGGCGTTTTCGACAAACTCGTCCACCAGCTTCTGGCTCTTGTCGTTCAGCTCGACCGACAGCGCCATGCGCTTGCTGGCGCTTTCCTCATGGCCACCCAGCTGCTCGATGAAGCCCGAGGACACATTGGCACTGGCGCGAATCGCCATCAGCAACGCATTGTTCAACCGGTCCGACTGGTGCGCAGTCTGGTCCAGTTCGGTGATCTGCTGGTCACTGCCCACCGCCGCCCGCCATGCACTGACGGTGGAAAACAGCAGGGTCACGCTGAACAGCGACAGCACCCAGAACATTCCGGTGCGGATCTTCAGGTTGGCAAGCATGCGGGCAGTACTCCTTGTTGGCACCACTTCTGGTCGATGATTCGACGGTGGGTGTGCTGCTATCGGAGGTACTGCCCCAGGCTTGAGGCGCCGGAGTGCGGTTATGGGCGGTAACCGAACAGATGTTGTCGAGACAAAGACCGGGCAACAGGCAACAAATCGCCCAGGCGGGAACTTCAGCGCTCCAATTCGGTCGATAGCATCCCCTCGCCCTCCAACCGGGCCTGCCCAAGCCCTGCCGAGTCTACCGCCGATGCCCAGTACACCTGTTCTGTCAGCCCTGCTCCTGTTGTTCAGCGCAATCACGGCACAGGGCGCACTGGCCGGCGAACGCTACGCGCCCGCACGCAGCAACAATGCCTCGACGGTGCTGATCGAAACCGCCTCGCAACAGTATGCCGACGGCCAACTGGACCAGGCGGCGGCCACCCTGGAGCGTGCGCTGCACATTCAGCCGAACAACCCGGCAACGCTGCACTACCTTGGCGTTTTGCGCCTTCAGCAAGGGCAGTATGAACAGGCCGAAACCCTGGCGCTTCGCTCCAACCTGCGTGTTGGCAACAATCACGCACTGCGCAGCCGCAACCTGCAGCTGATAGAAGCCGCGCACAAGGCCCAGGGCTCGGGCATGCTGCCGACGGCTGCACACTGACGGCGATCAGACGCTGCGCGTCAGGCCACCATCGACCGCTTTGCACCCACGCGCATTACCCGGTAAAGTCGGCGCCAGGGCGCTGGCTGCGCCTGCGGTCCGCGCCAAGGGGTTTCCCAAGCCATGCGTCATCACATTCCCATACCAGCTCCCGGCTTGTCGGCGGACCGAGCCCCAAAGGAGTTGGCATGCCCGCCATCAATGCATCCCGCCACCACGGCCTGCTCGACCTGCCCGCCTTGCGCAAACGCGCCAAACGCTTGCTCACCGCCCTGAAAAACCACGAGGCCGGCGACACTCGCGAGCAGCTACGCGCGCTCGGCCTGCCTGGCCCTGACTACCGGCTTGCCGATACCCAATGGCTGGTGGCCCGCGAGGCCGGCTTTGCCAGCTGGCCCAAGCTCAAGGCCCATGCCGATGCTGTCGCTTTCGCGGCACGCCACCCTGGCTTCACCGCCGATGACGAGGCAGCCGTGCAGCATTGGCGCTGCGGCAACGACATCGCCCACAGCTTGCGCACGGCCGGTTTTGCCGGTGCCTTCCAGATGTTCGAGGACCCCATGGTCATGGGGCCCGTCTGCGCACTGCCCGAGGAGCAGTATTGGCAGGCTCGGGCCGCTTACATACAGCAGGCGTTCAACCTGAGCATTCAGGACGTTGAGCAACGACAAGCGGCACAGCGCACCGCCCTGGCCGGGTTGAACAGCGACAGCAAGATCGTGCTGTGGTGCGAGGGTGACGCTTACGACCAGCTGTTCCTGATCCGCGTACTCGCCAGCCTGCCCAGCCTGCCGCGCCGCCTGGAGCTGATCGAAATCACCCAGGTACCTGGCGTCGAGCGCTTCATCGGTATCGGCCAGCTGGCCCCGGACCTGCTCGCCTGGCTATGGCCACAACGTCGCGCGTTGGGTGAGGACGTGCTGGCTCTGGCCCGCCATGCATGGGCAGCCTATACCGCGCCTGCCCCAAGGGCCTGGGCTGTCCTGGCGGGCATCCAGCATGCGGCCTTGCCGTTGCTGAGCCGGGCCCTTGCGCGGCAACTTCAGGAACTACCGGGGGCGAACGACGGCTTGAGCCTCACCGAGCGCCTGTTGTTGCGCGTTCTGGCGTCACGCGGCGAACTGCCGGCCGGACGTGTGTTTGCCCAGTTGATGATGCAGGATGAACCGCTGCCTTACCTGGGCGACATGATGTTCCATGTTTTGCTGCAGCCCCTGATCCATGCACCGCACCCGCTGCTGCTGGAAGGCCCGGGCGAGTCTTGGGCGCAACGGCCGTTGCGGCTGACCGCACTTGCCGAGCAGGTGCTCGCGGGGCAGGCGCATTGGCTTGACCACAACCCTGCGCAGCGCTGGGTGGGTGGAGTGCTTATCAATGCCGCGGACAGGCCCTGGGTGGTCAGCGAACAAGGCGAAGTGTGGCAGCGCAAATAGCCCGCTCAAGCCTGATCAAGTAACGCGGTGGATGGCACCGGCGTTGCCGGTGTTCGCGGGCATGCCCGCTCCCACAGGAACCGAGGATATCCGAAAACAGCGCCATACCTGTGGAAGCGACTGCGCCCGCGAAGCAGGCGACGCGATCTATGGCACCGGCAAGTCAGCGCTCATGGAACTACCCATAACTCATTGCATCAACAGGGACCCCGTGGGAGCGGCTTTAGCCGCGAACACCGGCTCAGCCGGTGCCATGCACCGCGTTGGATTCTTCGCGGCTAAAGCCACACAGGGTACGCGGACCGCTTGCGAATTCAGTTCTCTACTCGACAGCGCAGCCCAAAGGGCTGGGTGATCGCCCGCAGGGATTGCGCTGGACCGATGTTGCAATCGCCTTCGCCGCTTGCGCCAAACGTTGTGTAGCCAGCCGGATTTCATCCATGTCCAGCGAGGCGAAACCGAGGCGCAGGGCATTTTCCGCATGACCAAACGGCGAAAACTGCCGGCCACTGCGTACCACCAGGTCCAACTCCAACGCCTTGCCAACCAACTGATCCACATCGATCCCGTCAGCAAACCTCACCCACAGTGCCAGCCCACCTTCCGGCTCGCGCACGGTTACCTGCTCGCCAAAGGCATCGTGCAAGCAAGCCAACAGGGTCTCTCGACGCCGGCGATACTCCCGGGCAACCCTACGCAAGTGCTTTTTCAGCTCGCCATCATTGATCAAGTCCGCCAGCATCTGCTGCATCACCGCATCGCCCTGCCCCAGTGTCAGCGTCGCCCTGCGTTCGAGCGCCACGGCCACCTCCGCCGGCGCCACGATGAAACTGCAACGGAACGTACTGCCCAGGGACTTGGACAATGAGCCAATGTAGATCACGTGCCGCTGCTGACGGTCGCTGGCCAGCGGCAGGTAAGGCCGCCCGGCGAAGTGGTACTCATGGTCGTAGTCTTCCTCGACCACGCAAAAGTCATGCTGCCGCGCCAGCTCCAGCAGCTGCTGTCGGCGCCCGGCAGGCAGGCTGACCGTGGTCGGGAACTGGTGATGGGGAGTGATGTACAGCATGCGCACCTGGTGCAGCCGGCAAAGTGCATCGATCTGCTCGACCCGGCAGCCCTCGTCATCCAGGTCCACGGTGACCAGCCGGGCGCCCAGCTGGCGGAAGATCTCCCACGCGGGCGGATAGCTCAGGCGTTCGATCAGCACAACGTCACCGGGCTTGAGCAGCACGCTGGCCACCAGGTACAGCGACATCTGCACGCCCTGGGTCAGGCAGATATGCTCGGCGCCAACGTTCAGGCTGCGATTGTGCCGCAGCATGTCGGCCAAGGCGCTGCGCAGGGAGTGGCTGCTGCACGCGCTGCCATGGCGCACGGTATTGGCGGCAAAGCTGTTGCGCAAGGCATTACGGTAATAACGGTGCAGAACGGTCTGCGGCAGCAGGCGGTGGTCACAGGCGCCGTTGTCGAAGAAAAGCGCACCCGGCCGATCCTGCTGCGCGGCAGCCTGTTCGTTGGCCGCGAAGTAGGCAACGGCAGGCTCCTCCTGTAGCACCAGGGCAAAGGGCTGCGCTGCGTCGGGCTCGGCCAGGGTGCCAGCCGCCAGCTGCCGACTGACGAAGGTGCCACGGCGCTGCACGCTTTCCAGCCAGCCCTTGGTCTCGGCTTCCTCGTAGGCGAGGATCACCGTCTTGCGATTGACGTTCAGCAGTTGCGCCATTTCCCGCGTGCCAGGCAACGGCGTGCCGGGGCGCAGGCGGCCCTCGGAGATCGCGGCTACCAGGCCCTCGACGATCTGCCTGTACGAAGCCTGCGGCTGCGCCCCGTCGAGCTTGAGCAGCGGCTGCCATTTGCGAAGCTGGACCATGTGAATTAACCGAAACTGGAGGTTCTACTGGTCCTGGACTATAGCAACAATCGAACCTCCACTTGCCCCGAGGTGCCCATGCAGAACCGCCACGTCATTGAATTGTCGCCCTCGGGCAAAACCTTCGACGCCAGCCAGGAGCTGCTGCTCGATGCCATGCTCGCCAGCGGCCTGCCGGTGCCCTTCTCATGCCGCCGCGGCGCCTGCGGGTCGTGCAAGGTCAAGGTGGTGTCGGGGCAGTATCGGGACAAGCAGCGGACGGCAGACATGCCCGCGCCCTGCTACCCCCTCGCCGCCGACGAAATGTTGCTGTGCCAGAGCCACGCCTGCAGCGACATGCGCCTGGAAATCCCCGGCTGGTCCCTGGAAACCCAGGCGCTGGAAATCCACGCGCAGGTTCATGGCAAACGCGAACTGAGCGCCGATATCATCGAACTGGTGCTGCAGCCTGCACAGCCGTTGGCGGTACGGGCTGGCCAGTACGTACGCTTTCGGCTCGACAACGGCAACAGCCGCTGTTTTTCCATCGCCAACCTGCCCGCCCAGGACCAGGGGCAACTGGTGTTTCACATCCGCAAGGTAAGCGGCGGCCTGTTTACCGAACGCCTGCTGCCAACCCTGCAAGCAGGTGACAGCTTGAAACTTGAAGGGCCGGTGGGTGCCTGCACCTGGCAGCACGAGGACCAGCGGCCCCTGGTGCTGTTCGCCACTGGCACAGGTTACGCCGGCATCAAGCCATTGCTGCTGACCGCCCTGGCAGGTGATGCCGAGGTCACGTTGTACTGGGGCGGCAGATCGGACGCCGACTTCTATGACCGTGAGTTTCTCGACCAGGCCAGCCGTGCACACGCTCACTTTCGCTGGCACCCGGTGCTGTCGGACCAGGCGCGCGTGCAGCAGGTGGCGCTGGCCCAGGCCCATCGCTGGGCCGACACCCAGGTCTATGCCTGCGGCAATGCCACGATGATCAGCCAGGTTCGCGAGCAGTGCCTCGCAGCAGGCCTGCAGCCCCATCGTTTTGTCGCGGAGGCTTTCGTTGCCAGCGGCGCACTGGCGCCCGAGGCTTCAACAGCCAACCCATTGCACCCGGAGCTGGAAAAAGTCGGCCCGCGCTACTCGCTGGACGGCATGCTCGCTGCCCGCGAGCAGTCGGTACGGGCCGTGACAGCGATCGCCAGCCAGCTGAAAGTCGGCATGACCACCGCCCAGGCGCTGGAGATGGCCGGGCAAACCTTGCAGGCGATGGGCGCATCGCACACCTGGCACCCGACCTACATCCGCTTTGGCGACGACACCGTGCGCACGCCGCGCCAAGGCATAGATCTGCAACGTGTATTACGTAACACGGATATCGTCGTGGTCGATGTCGGCCCGGTATGGGATGGCTATGAGGGCGACTATGGCGACACCTTCGTGTTCGGCCAGCACGAGCTGCACCACGCCTGCGTCAAGGCACTGCATGAAGTGTTCGACGAAACCCGCCAGGCCTGGGGCCGTGGCCTGACCGGGCGCGAACTGTACGACTTCGCCGAGCGCAGTGCCCAGGCAAAAGGCTGGCAGCTGGAGCGCAATCTGGCCGGGCATCGCATCGCCGACTTCCCGCATGTGCTGTATGGGCAGGACAAACTGGCCGAGGTGGAAATCGTCCCGAGCGAAGTGGTGTGGGTGCTGGAGATCCAGTTGTGCCACCCTACCGAGCCGGTCGGGGCGTTTTTCGAAGACATCCTGATTGGCGAGGCCAGGCCGCTTTCATAGATTCAGAAGCAAGCGATCCGCGTACCCTGTGGGAGCGGCTTTAGCCGCGAAGAATCCAACGCGCTGCATGGCACCGGCTGCGCCGGTGTTCGCGGCTAAAGCCGCTCCCACAGGGGCCCTGCTGATTCAATGAGTTATGTGCCGTTCTATCTCAAGCACCGAGCGAATCCAGCACGCCTTGCAGCTTGCCCCGGGTCATCTCGGTGCACGGCTGCATGGGCTCTCGCAGTTCATCGCTCATCAACCCCTGTAGCTGCAAGGCCGCCTTGACCACAGCCGGGTTGGCCTCGGCAAAGGCCATCTTCATCCACGGCAGCAACTGGTAGAACGTGCCGCGCGCGGCTACCCAGTCGCCATGGTCGACCTGCTGCAGCATGCGCACGTACAGGTCGGCGCGTACATGCGCCGAAGCCGAAATGGCCCCTGCGCCACCCAGGCACAGGTTGTTGAAGATCTGCATGTCCTCACCGGCCAGCACCTGGGCATGGCCGTCCTGGATCAGGGCCATGGTGGTCTCGCTGTCACCGCCGCAGTCCTTCACCGCCGCGATGCGCGGGTGGCGCACGATGCGCCGCAGGGTTTCACGCTCGATGCGTACCCCGGTGCGGTAGGGGATGTCGTAGACGATCACCGGCACGCTGGCGGCATCCGCCACGGTGCTGAAGAACGCTTCGATGCCGGCCTGCGAAGGCCGGATGTAGCACGGTGCAGGGACCAGCAGCCCGCCAATGTCACGCCGCTGGATTTCAGCCTGGAAGGCCAACAGCTCGCGCAGGTTGTAGCCCGACAGGCCCATCACCACCCTGCCCGGCTCCACCCAGGCCAGCACAGCATCCAGCACGGCCAGTTGCTCGGCCTTGGACAGCGCCGCTGCCTCGCCCGTGGTACCACACACCACAAAACCGGCCACACCCTCTTCGAGCAGCTTCTTCACCAGCTTTTCCAGGGCGACGAAGTCGATTTCATTGGCGCGCATTGGCGTGACGAGGGCGATCCAGATACCACGGAAATTCGACATGCAAAAACTCCTGATGTTGACCGAAAGTCAGCGTCAGCAGGGCGAAGAGTCGAAGTGGTCTGGCAGGGATACCTGGCGCCTTCTGTCTCGTCAGCCCACCTGACGAGACAGCGCGCCTCGGTCAGATGAGCGGCTGTTTCTTGGATTTCTTGGCAACGGCAACGCACGCGCCTGCCTGGGCGATGAAGCCCGAAGCGAAAATGGCGTGGTTGGAAGTGGACATGCCGGCAAGCCCGTTGCGTGGATATGGCTGGATAATGGTGGCGCGGCGTACCCGGTGTCAACACCGAGATCGCCAACCCATTGGGCTGCGCTTTTGCCCAGGGAAGTGAATTCACAAGCGGTGCACGTATCCTGCAGGTCCGATCTTGCACAAGAGGCATTTGATCAATCCAGCATCCACCCGGCATCGCCCTCGTCCAGCACACCCCCGTGATCCGTCCTGTCACCTTTACGCGCCACGGCCGCGCCTTCGATCAGGAAATGCTCAGCCCCACTTTCGATCACGGCGCCGCACGTGGTCCGATCCCCCACCCTGGCAACCGCCCTGCCATTGAAGGTGTACGTGGCACTGCCGCTTTCTACCTGGTTGGTGCCATGTAGCGGGCAGACATGTCGATGACCTACAAGTACGACAGGGTTCATTGAGCTTCTCCTTCTGATGGCCCAGTACGCGATTCACGGTCCATTTCCTGAGGCCAATCAACCTTCGGCGCCAGGCAGTGCATGTGGCTGAGGCCATCGTCATCGTTCCAATCGCGGGGTGGGTGCACGAATTTCGGCAGGGCTTCGGGGCCTTGCTGCATGAATAGCCGGGCGATAGCCCAGTAGGCTTCTCCGTGGTAGAGGTCGTGGGTGAATAACACGCGGTCGATGACTTCGTCGGTGTCCGGGTTGCGAACCGACAGCATGACGTTTTCGATCAGCCCACCGTAGCCGGAGGCGTAGACTCGGTAGACTTCGGCGGTTACGTCGTCCCAATTGTAGGCGACAGGTTTGACGCCCCAGTGTTTGCGGCTGAACAGGAAGAGGTAGTTGCATCTGAATTGATAAACATAGATCTTTCGACGCAAGCGATTAAAACGTATTGGTTCGTCTCGTGGAAGTGCCAAGTCTAGCCGGACAAATAAAAAGACGACCCATATGCAGATTAGAGGCCCGAGTATCAAGATTAGCTTCATAATCCAATCGAAGGCCCGACTGTAATCAATGAGGCCCCAATACACTTGTACAGCTACAAAAAACAAGAACAGCAGCGTCGGGATGCCAAGCAAGGCCAATACACCTCGTAGACGGACTGTAGATCGAGGCAACTCCATGTATACATCATCAGCATGGTTTGGTGGCGGATTAATATCGTTCAAACTCAAGAGAGATGTGGGTGCTTCGTGGGCGCTCGGTAGATCGTAGCGCCAGGCTGGCGCACGTCTCATTAGCACTCTTGGCTCATGCGTCGTCATTTGCCCTCCGGTTACATACCTCAATATACGCACTTTCAATTTCTCGGTCCGGCCAGTACATTACCAGCAATGTTGCTGCGACAATGGAGTGCGTTCCAATTGTCGGCATGAGTTCTATAAGGCCTGAGATAGCCAATTGGGACCGGTCATTACCCTCCGAAAAAGAAGAGTACTTTTTATCAATATTAAAGTCGCTTTTATAGTCGGGCAGCCTAGGCGGAGAAAAGCCAGGGAAGCTGGCCGACTTGGAAGAGCCGGTTGAGCGACGTGCATGAAACTCATCCACAACCAGCGTCTCTCCTCCCGTGTAGTCCGGGAACTGGCCATCACCTCGACGATGGACTGTCAGGCACCACCGATATGCCGACATTCCGTCTTTATACTGAGGTAGGATTATCTTGAATTTTATTTTTTGTTTCCGTTCAAGACCGGTCAACCCTCCGATCCTTGGAGTGGCCGGGTCGCTTACCGGATTCGCTTCGAAGTGGAATTCTGCCTGTACACCTAGCGTGGCGGCGTTGAGCTCCGCAAATGCGATGTCTGCGTATTCCGGGCTTCTCCAGTGAATGACTGGCGTCTCATCTGCTTTTCCAAAACAGCACCGTCGGGCCCACCGTTCCAGAGCGGATGACTCATTCTCTTCAGCGCTTTTGCTAAGCGTATAGGCAGTCAACGCCAGCACTACAGCGAGGCCTACGGGTCCCCATACAGTGGAACTTAATGCTGTTCCAGCGACGGCAATGGCGCTGGCCCCGTAAAAACCTGCAGCCAACCAGTATCGTATCGCTGCTGCACCATCTCCTGCTGCCGATGCACGTTTAGCAGCAGAAACTGCCTGTGCTGCCTCAACAAACCCGACGACAGCGCCTATTACAGCACCGATCTTTATCAAGGTCTCGCCTGTGGCAGTAGCACCTTTGGCCCATGGCATACCCTTATAGGCACTTGCCCGCAACATGAGCCCAACCAGTTCGATATGCCCTCCCAACACTCCCAAGTACGATCCTTGCAACGCCAACTTGGCCTCATACGCCTTCGGCCCAATCTCCGCTTCCGCCTTTTCCTGATTCCTGCCCAGGCTGTCCTGCTGCAAATACAACCCGCCTATCGCCAGCAGAACCTCCCAGCTGCCAGCAATCCCGCGCAACCCGGAAAAACCGGTTTTTACCAATCGGGCCGCCTGCTGCGACGTGATCTTCGTCCCCTGCAATAATTTGCGTGCATCGGCTTCCAACGTCCCTGCCGCCACCGAGATATCCACCAGGGCAAGCTGCGCCGCGCTGCTCGCCTGGGTTACCCCCATGCTGGCCTCCTTGAACAACCGCCCATGCACTTCCTCGGCCTTGCCCTCGACCCACACCGTCACGCTGATCATCGAATTGGTGAACCGCGGATCGAGTACGGCCAGGCTCATCAGCCCGTGCTGGATGATCGGCCGCACCTTGCGCATGGCCTTCATCGAGCCAAACTCGAAGTCATCGATATTGCGGCGCATCCGGTCCCGCGCCTCGGCGATCGACGCATTGGCTTTGTGCTGCAACTCCCGGAGGTGGGCGCTCTGCAAGGCGTAGTACTCGCCCAGCTTCATCTTCACTTCCAGCTCGATCAGGTGCACGCCGTTGTAGAGAAACTGCGTGGCGCTGTTCAGATGCCGCACGGCCTTCTGAATGCCAGGCGACAGACATGGCGCCAGCCGCTGACTGGCCGCATTGAGTGCGCCCTGTGTTTCAGCAATGGCCTGCTTGAGGGTATTGCGCATGCGCAGGCCGGCGTCA